>JBDTLH010000119.1:0-3804 GCA_039934875.1 Acidobacteriaceae bacterium
AGAAGTTGAAGAACTTCCGAGCATCGAATCCCCGCCCTCCTTGTGCGGACGCGAGCGCTTCTTGAACGCCGAACCATACCATCATCATGGTGGCCAGCGCCAGGACGATATGAAGTCCCAGTGCTGAGACGGAGGGTGCGACGGTTGCGGCAAGGTTTTGGCACCCTTGAGTTATGTAGTTGAACAGACTTATGCTCGGAGTCATATTGGTGTCCTCTGCGGTTCGTTGCGCTCAGGTTTAGTAGGGGGAATGGGTCAAGAGATAGTCTGCGCCCAGGGTGATTGGTATAACATTCGTGTTGAAATAGTTGGCATAGCCATTGGCGTCCCGGAAGGCGGCCTTCATCGCGTCCTGTTGCTGCTTCTGAGAGATCATTTGCTGTAACGCGAGCTGCTGGTTGATCTGGTTGGTGTCCTGCTGCGCGCGTATCTGAAGCAGCGTCGCCTGGTTCATACGCTGGAGCGTCGACAACTCTGTAAGTTGAGCTGCATCGGTGGTGTGACTGGCATTCTCCAACGCGGACAGGTCGCCCTCCCTTTTGATAGAGTTGGAACGGATGGTTCCCAAAGTTTGCAGGGTGTTTGCATTGGCGGCATCGCTCATATCGACAGTCGCACCCTGGGCGGCGATCTGCTGCTGACCTGGCACACTTAGCTCGCCATAGCCATCGATGGCAATAGTGCCGGGGATGCTCACCTGCTGAATGGCATTGTTAACGCCCATGCCGGTGTTCCCGGCGGTGAAATAGTCTTGTGGGGCTGTATTGTAGGTGCCGTTGGGCAGAACCAACCTACGCCAGTAGGTGCTCGGGGATCTCCATTGCTGATAGAGCTGCTGCGGAGCGGTCATCATCTGCCGGGCGAAGTTGTAGGTGGCGATGGCCTGCTGATAATCAGCTTGGGCGGTGGTATAAAGCTGCACGCCCTGCGAGATTTGCTGAATCGCATGTCCCGCTTGGGTGGGATCGAAGACAATGCCTCCGAACTGGGCATGGGTGGCAGGAACCACGGTGAGAGCGAGAGTAAAGACGGTGGCGATAATCCTATTCGACATATCAGCGGTCCTCGTCGTAAGCAAAATGCGGTTATACGTTTATCAACATTTGTCGGTAAGCACGGAAGGCTATTGGGCATTTGTGAGAGCTACAATTTCGCGCTGGATTTTGTCGAGGCGGTCTGCAGTCGGCTTACAGCGAGCTTGCTTCGCTTTTTCCTTGGTCTCGATGGCTGCTTCTTGTTCAGCGGTTAAAGTGTTTTGGTTTTCTAGGATACGTCCTACTGCTGCTTCTCCTTCTTGGTCGTTGAGGCAATCTTTTTCGTAAGCTGGATAGAGTTTGTTGTACTCGTCCTGTAAATGCTGGGTCTTCTTCATCCTGCTTTCCGCGTTGCTTTGGCAACCAGAAAGCCCGGGCGCAGAGAGAAGTAAAAGACCTGCGAGGCCGAGATGAACTGCGAATCGCATTCGAAAAACCTCCTTAGAACGTCTGGGGGATGGTGTGATTCTGATAGGACGGGAGCAGTAGATCTTGCGTGAAATAGACTTTCACGCGATGACCTTCCCGGATCGTAATCGTGGGCGGAATTTGGATGAAGCGGTCGAGCACCGTGGTGGCCTGTTGCGACACTCCGGCCGCGGTGCCGGTGGTGAAGGCTTGCTTCCCACTAGTGGTGATGGTGCCGCCGCCTTCTGTGATCTGGGCGGCCCCGGATATCACCCCGAGCGCAACCGAGGTGCCGAATATTTCGAGGTAGTGGTTGTTGACCTTGTCTTTGAGCCCTTGTTCGCCGATCTGGTCGAGACCCTTGAATTGGTCGAGATCAACGGAATATCCGTCGGGCATAATCAGGCGGTGGAAGATGACGGCCATGCGCCTTTGCTGGCCGAAGCCGGTAGAGCCGATCTTCTTCGCCTCCCCCAGCACCACAGTACCCTCGGGAATGACGACTTGCTGGTGATCATGGGAATAGAGCGGATTCGAGACCAGCACCTTGACTGAACCAGAAGCGTCTCCATCCAGACGATTCATTAACACTGTGTCGAGAAATGAACCCTCAAGAACGACGTAGGGCTGGCCTACAGCGGCATTGACGTTTACCTCTGGAGGACGTTTATAGGCTGTCGCGGTAGCAGCCGATGTGTCGGCTGCGCGGGGGGAAACTAAACTGCCTTGCGGGGCTTGCTGCGCTCCGTTAGGGGCGTATTGCTGCCCATCGCCGGACACTGCTTCCTGCTGCGGTGCTTGACCGTAGCTCGCAGTTGATATCAGGCCCGGTTGACCATTGTAAGCGGGCAGGGCCGGCTGAGCGGCGCTGCCGGTGTGTGCCTGCCCTTGCCCGGGCTTCGCGCTGTACGCTATATTGGAAGCAAACAAAGAGCTATGGACTAGCTCGCGGTCCTTCGTCTCGATTAGTAATTGCTGCTGCTGCAACGGGGTGAGCTGCGGTGGCTCTTGGTTCTGCTGTTGCATCTGCGGGGTGCAAGGCTGTCCTGGCTGACAGCCAAAGAAACTCCCACCCGGAGCATAATCCGGATCGGGATTGCCGTACATTTGCGCTGGCTGCCCGGTCGTGGGATTGACTCCGTTGGAAGTGGGCGCGGGGTTTGCCAATTGACGCATCGCGGCTGTGACCGCTGCGTCCTGCTGTTGTTTCGCCTCTTCCGTCGCGATTTGGCTCTTAAGGGCTTGTACGTTGTTTTCCGTTGTGTCTTGCAGGAGAGGTTGGGGCGGCTTGCCTTTCGCAGCCTCTTTCGGGGTCTTGGACCTATTGCCCAGCAAGCTGGCGACGATTAGCAGCAGCGCGGCTCCGAGATACATCAGCATCTTGAGATTGCGCTGCAAGGCGCCTTTGGGTTTGGGCGTGCGGTCCTCCAGTTGAGCTTCCGGCACTATTGGCGCGGGCTGCGGGGGAGTGTTGAGGTGATCGGCTATGGTGGTCATCCTTTCCTCGCAAATTCCATCTTCTTCTTGCCCACTTCGACGTAGCCTTTATCCACGATCTTGGGGATTACATAGGTGCCTTCGCGCAAGTCGTAGTTAATGAGGTCGGGCTTGCCGTCTTTCACCTCATAAACGCTGAATTTCTCCTGCGCCGTGGTCTTGATATAGGTAAAGCGGTCGTCGTGATAGATCGACTGAATGGCGAATGGCTGTTCGTTGGCTTTGAATGAGTAGTCGAATTTGAGCTGCGTGGGGTAAGCGGTCTTGTACTCATCAACGGCCTGCGCGACGTGGTTTTGCAAACTGGCGAGTTGTTGCTGGCTGCCAGCGAGCTGCGCGGCCGGTACGAACTGCGCGGGACCAGCGGCGGCGCTGATTGAGGAGCGGTCAGCGGGGACGACGATTACTTTCAGGTCCGGCGGCGCGTTGGAATTGGTGACGTCGGTGAGGGCGAAGCTGTAGATGTTGCCGTGATCGGTGATGAGATTGAGGTTGGAGTTGATTCCCGCCTTGGCCGGATGGACGAAACAGAAATTACCGACCACATCAACGATCCAAAAATCCTTGTCCCCGGTCGCCGCCTCCATGATCTTTTCAGTCGCGGGGACCTGAATCAGCGTGGTGTAGCGCAGCTTGGCGTTGATGGGCACAATATCGGTAGCGTGATACTGCACCGTGCGGGCTTGGATGCCAGCGCCGGCAGCTAGCTGCTGGGCAGTGGCGGTAACTTGGGCTTGGGCGGCGAAGGGTGTGACAGCGAGGGCAATAACCGCCGCGATGTTGAGCGTGTTCATTGATAGACCTCCTCTGTAGGTCTGAGTGCCTGCGGGGTTTGGGTTACTTTGGGGAACGCGGTGGGATCTGC
>JBDTLH010000120.1:0-11907 GCA_039934875.1 Acidobacteriaceae bacterium
GTGGCAGGGCGACGAAGGGTTATCCGTGGGCGATACTCGCCTTTGGCTTCATAACTGTTGTTCGGGAGCGCGCGCGCAGAATCGGCTGCTCTACCCAACGATAAGAAATCCAGGCGCAGAGGAACACCAGCACTAGATTGACGGGGAAGGCGTTGAACCAGCTATGTCCGTTGCGGTTCAAGAACGGCTGCTGCCAAAGGTAGAGGGAATAGCTCATCGCCCCTATAGATGTCGCCAGCCGGTTGTTGAGAATGCGAAATTGACCTTCGACGGCGCTCACGATCAGCAGCGCGATGACCGCGGGAACGATGCCGCGGAAGAGGATCAGCGCGCCGAATCGACGTTCCAGAAGCAACGGCAATGCCAGAGCGGCGGCAGCCAGCCCGAGGCAAACCGCGGGATGCTTAATCGCGGTCAGCCGCGATCTAAGCAGGGGGTAGTAGAGCGCCAGCAAGCAGCCGATACTCAGGGCGTCGGCTACAGTGGGAAAATATTCGTCAATGTCGCGCCACCCATGAACCCAGAACAGAACACGAAATACTGGGGCCATGATCACGACTAACCAGGCGATTGCTCTACGGGCGCGCGGCAGGAAAAAGAAGGCAAATGGCCACAGCAGATAAAACTGCTCTTCGACCGACAAGGACCACAGATGGCCCAAAAGCCAGGGGCGCTGCTGTCCCGCATAGTTCATCGTGTAGCTCACCGCGTACAGCAGGTACTTTGCGGAAATATGAGTGGAAAAAGCGACCACTGCCATATATGCAAAAGCGGCTGGCAATATGCGGTATGCGCGGCGAATATAGAACGCGCGGAGATCGACACTGCCCTGTTGGACTTCCTCCTTCAGCAGCAAACTGGTTATGAGGAAGCCGGAAATGACGAAGAAGACCTCGACTCCGAAGTGGGCATACTGGCTGATCCAATGCGCCAACCGATCTTGGGGGTATCCACGGTCCCCGTAAAGATGGCCCAGCATCACCAGGGTGATGGAGACTGCCCGCAAACCATCGAGTGACGCGATCCTCTTCATGTTTTCGACCCGGCGTGCGTGTTACGTTGATTTCTGCATCAAGTGGTGGAATCGATCCGTGGCGCCTATTCGAGCGAGCGCTATAGGACGTGGCCTGATCGCACCAAGAGGTAAACGAACGCAATCGAGGCGAACTCTGCGATGACGGTGAAGCGCACGAGCTTCTTTAATGGAACGAACAGGCGTTCGGGATCGCGCCGCATCCCCATCAGGACGATGCTGGCGGACATTCCCAACAGGATGTAGAGCGTCATCACATAGGAGCGGGAGAGGAACCAGGCGCAAGTGAGGAAGGCGATAAGCGCGGCCTGCACCACACCGGCTGCGTTCTCCAAATCCCGGTCCTGCTTGAATTGCCTGCGTTCATCGTCATCCATGTCAGAGATGTCTTTGGTGGCCGGGTCCTGGAGCAGCACCGGTCCGGAGCCGCCATACGCCGCCGCCATGCTCATTGCCGCGTCGCTGGGCTCCTCCTTCATCAACGCAATCGGCTTATTGCGCGCCAATACCCAGCGCAGGCCGAGGAAGCCGCAGACGATCATGCCCAGCCAGCAGAAGTAGCCGAGGAAGCCGAGTTCAGTGAAGCAGAGGACGAAGGAGTTGTGGGCGGTAAGCTGGTAGTGCTCGGTGAACGCGCCGTAACCCACCCCGAAGATGGGCTTGTGCTTGAACATCATGAGGCCCTCGCCCCACGCGCTCATGCGGTCTGCGCCCTCGGCGGCGCCGATCGCCCGTCCCCCGGTAAAGCCCAGCACCAGCAGCCCCACCGCCGCTCCTCCGGAGAGGATGGTCGCGCCAATGGTGCCCATCCGCTTGCGCAAGGTGACCAGCAGCAGCACCATGAGGGCCACCAGCGAGCCGCGGGAGTGGGTAAGTATCATGCCGTAGAAAAGGTACGCTGCCGGAAGCAGGACAAAGCAAATGTTCGTGAGCCGCTTCCTGGGCTTATACCAGAGGAAAAGAAGAGCGATGCAGACGGCGAGCGCCTGCGCGAAATCGTTGGGATCATTGACGGTGCCCAGCGCACGCAGCCGGGGCAGGAGGATCGCGTTACCTAGAGAGTCCTCCGCGACGCCTTGCCAGATAATAAAATTGGAGGTGTGGGATTGCGCCCAATATGCGATTGAGCCCACGTAGATGGTCGCGATAAAGACGGCGCAAATGATGCCGGAGAGCAATTTCAAGCGGTTGATGGTGGAGCAGTTTGCCACCACCAGAAAAAATACCATGCCTTGAATGATGAAGTCGTTGGTGGCAATCAAAGCGCCGCCGAACCATCCGTTGACGATTTGCGAGATCGCCGCCATCGCCAATATGCCAATCCAGAGATAGCTCTGGAGCAGTTTCCAGGGCTTGTTGGCGAGAATTCCGGGGATGGAGAAGAAGAGGGCGAAGGCGCCCAGAACCAGGCTGGGGCGGTATGCCACCAGCTCAGGAAAGTAGGAGGCGGGGGAGACGTAGGTGGCAACGATGAAGAGAATGGTAAATACTAGGCCCATGGGGTGGCTTTCTGGTGGTTCTCTTGCACGACGATCTCCAAAAGCGAAACTGGTTGCAACTAGAATACCCTTGAATGCTGGATTTCAGGGAGAGAAGTGGGTGATATATTCGTCGTTCGACCGGTCCCAGCACCTTAGGCCATCAGGACAGGTGCTGATTCCGAGGATGCACCCGGCCGGAGGACCCAGCTTGCGGACGTACGATACTGGATGAAGATTGCCGTAATTACCGACATTTTTCCCTCATCCGCGCAGCCGTGGCGGGGCCATTCGGTGTATCAGACGGTGCGCCGCCTCGCCGGGCTGGGGGAGGTAGAGGTGTTTGCGCCGTTTATGCGGTATCCGCCGTTTCTGCGGGCGCGGACGCATCATCCGGTGCGTATTGATTTCGAGTACCAGCCGGACGGGGTCAAGACCCGCTACTTCGAATATTGGGTGCTTCCGGTAGTGACCCGTAGCTCGAATGGCAGGTCGATTGCAAAAACGGTGCGGGGGGCGGTCGAGGGCTTCGGTCCGGATGTGATTTTGAGCTACTTCGTGTATCCGGAGGGCTATGGCGCGTTGAGAGTGGGCGAGTCTCTGAAGGTACCGGTGGTGGTGAAGGCGATCGGCACCGATTTGAATACGGTCGGAGGGCGCGCGATACAAAAGCTCACGGCGCAGGTTCTGAGCCGGGCTGAGCGGATATTGACGGTGAGCCATGCGCTGCGGGAGCGGGCGATCGAGTTGGGGGCTGCGCCGGAGCGGACGCTGGCGATCCTGAATGGGTGCGATGGCGAGGTGTTTCGGCCACAAGACCGTGGGCAAGCCCGCAGGCGGGTGGAATATCAGTGGAATCCGCGCCTGATTCTGTATGTGGGGCGGCTGGATGCGCGCAAGGGGTTGCGGGAGCTGGTCGAGGCCTCGGTGGCGCTGCGCCGCACGCGGCAGGACTTTACGACGGTGCTGATGGGTGATGGGCAGGACCAGGAGAGGTTGCGGGCGATGGTGCGCGAGCAAGGAGCGGAGGGCTACATAAAATTCCTGGCTGCGGGGAGCAGCGGCGAGGTGGCGGAGTGGATGGCAGCGGCGGACCTGGTGACGCTGCCCAGCTATGCGGAGGGATGCCCTAACGTGGTGATCGAGGCGCTGGCGTGTGGACGGCCGATGGTTGCCAGCCGGGTGGGGGGGATCCCGGAGCTGATGGATGAGAGCTGCGGGCGCATGGTCGCGCCGCGGGATGGGGCAGCGTTGTGCGCGGGACTCGATGAGACGCTGAACGCGGCATGGGATGCGGAGGCGATCAGTGCCACGCATGGCCGCACCTGGGAGGAGGTAGCGGACGAAACTTTTGCGGTATTGGAGGAGGCAGTGAAGCGGAGTTAATCACCCTGGGCTTGGGCGATGGCGCGCAGCTCTTCGGTTTCATGGGCTTTGGCTTCGTTGATGGGCAGTATGTCGGCGGAGGCGCGCAAGGTGGGTACGCCGACCTCTTTCAATTTGTAAAGCAGGGAGCGGTAGCTCATCTGCAACCAGCGGGCGGTCTTTTTGCGGTTCCAGCCCTGGGCCTGCAAGACCTTGAGGATGATCTGCCGCTCCAGATCGTGGGTGGCGCGGCGGGTGATCTCGCGCAGGGAGATGGAGCGCGCCATGTCGATTTCCGTGGTCAGCAGCTTGGTGGATTCGGGGACCAATTGGGCGGCCATCGCGTCTTCATCGGCGATAATGGCGTGGCTGCGGATCATGTTTTCCAGTTGGCGGATGTTGCCCGGCCAATCGTAGCCGCGCATGAGATTCATGATGTGGCGGGAGAGCGGTTTGATGGTGACGCTGAAGCGCTGGGAGTAGAGCGCTAGGAAATAATCCACCAGATCAGGCAGGTCTTCGATGCGCTGGCGCAGGCTGGGCACTTCGATGGTGATGGCGTTGATGCGGAAAAAGAGGTCGAGGCGGAAGGTGCCGGTATGGGTCTGTTCGCGCAAGTCGCGGTTGGTAGCGGTGATCAGGCGGACATCGACGCTGCGTTGCTCCTCGCCGCCGACGCGGATGTAGGTGCCATCCTGCAAGAGTTGCAGCAGCTTGGATTGGACGGCGGGATCGAGTTCTCCGATCTCGTCGAGGAACAGGGTGCCGTGGTGGGCCAATTCGACGCGCCCCCGCTTGGTGCCGTGGGCGCCGGTAAAGGCGCCGCGCTCGTAGCCGAAGAGCTCGGTTTCGATCAAGGTCGAGGGAATGGCGGGGCAGTTTACTTTGACGAACATGCCCTGGTTGTAGGGAGAGAGGGTGTGCAGGAGCTGGGAGATCAGCTCCTTTCCCGTACCACTTTCGCCCTGCAAGAGCACGGGGACGGTGGTGGATGCGACCTTTTCTATGCGGTCGCGCAGATTGCGCATTAAAGAGGTGCGACCGAAGAGCACGGTTAGAGGAGGGAGCGCACCAATAGGCATTGCCGGAAGATCTGATTGCACGGAACCTCACAAACGCGCGGCGGCGTTCCCCTTCGCTTATCCCGAGTTCAGTGCACGTAAGTTGCCACATTCGGGTAACTGGTAAGATTTTTCCGGCGCGGTCGAAGATAACGGGATAAATGTGCAAAAGTTTGCATTCCGATCAACAATGTCTCACGAAACAAGAGGTTGGGGCGAAAAAAGCTGCAGATAATGGCTAAGATGGCACACTGCCGGGTGGATTTAATGTACGCTGGCAGTGTTTCCGATAGAAGTAGTAGGAAAACATTTTCACTCTATGGGAAAATGTTTGCGACTTTACGTACTTTTACGTTGACTCCTGAACTCTCAATTTCTAAGATACGAACACTCCTGTAAGGTGAGAAGCTTCGGAGATTGCCTTCGAGGCCGGCATTCAGTGTAGAGAGGACGATGAAATGGTGGCTTCCGCGGTAGTGATGCAACCCGCCTCGAAATTGAGTCCGGCGGGGCGCCGCGCCAGCCGGGCAGTGGTGTTGCTCATCGACTCTGATCCACATTTCCTCGACTATCTCTCTACCGCGCTGGCGCAACTTTATAGCGTGACCGTCTGCCGCAACGGCAACGATGCTCTGACGCGGCTACGCGAAGGGCTGGCTCCGGACATAGTGTTTCTCGATTCGATCCTCAGCGACTTCAATGGCCTGGAGCTGCTGGTGGAGATGCGCGCGCTGCGCTCTAATCTGCGAGTGATCATGACCTCCTGCTTCAGCGAGCCGCGCTATGTGGTACAGGCGGTGAAGGCTGGGGCGCGGGATTTCCTGCAAAAGCCGTTGCGGCCTTCGGACCTGGAACACGTGATCGAGCAATGCATCGAGCAGAAGATCGCCTTGCATGAGAACGAAGAGCGGACGGAGATCCCCATCAATGAGAACGTCACCTTCGTGCTTTCGAACAAGCGGATGCGCGAGATACGCTCGCAGTGCGCGCTGGTTTCACGGGTGGATCTGCCGGTGCTTATTCTGGGAGAGAGCGGCACCGGCAAGGAAGTGATCGCGCAGTATATCCACAAGCTCTCGCCGCGGGGGGGCCGCAGCTTTCTGAAGGTGAATTGCGCGGCGATGCCGGCCGATTTGTTGGAGAGCGAGCTTTTTGGATATGAGCAGGGGGCGTTTACGGGAGCGGTGAAATCCAAGCCGGGAAAGTTTGAAATATGCAACGGCGGGACGATATTGCTGGATGAGATCGGAGAGATGCCGCCGACCTTGCAAGCCAAGCTGTTGCACGTGCTGCAGGATGGGACATTTTCCCGTCTGGGCAGCCGCAGCACGACCAAGGTGGATGTGCGGGTGATCGCCGCCACCAACATAGACATGAAGCAGGCGATCGCCGATCGGCGCTTCCGCGAAGACCTGTTTTACCGGCTCAATGGATTCACTCTTAGCCTTCCGCCCTTGCGCGAGCGGCGCGACGAGATTCCGCTCTTGCTGGGGCACTTCATGCGGCGGCTGGCGGAAAAATATGACTGTGAGCCGCTGGCTATCTCTCCGCAACTGATGCACGGATGCATGAACCACAACTGGCCGGGGAACTTGCGCGAGCTGGAGAATTTCGTGAAGCGGTTCCTGGTGCTCACGGATGAGCAGATCATGTTGCAGGAGTTCGTGCCCCCGCGGCTGGAGATCGTTCCCCCTGGCTCCCCCGCCTCCGATTCCAGCGGTCTCAAGAACATGGTGCGCACCATGAAGGACGACGCCGAAGCGGTCGCCATCACTCGTGCCCTCGAAGTCACGCGCTGGAACCGGAAGCAGGCGGCAAGCGAACTCAAGATCAGTTATAAGGCGCTGCTCTATAAGATCCGGCAATACAACCTGCATCCTCCGCAAGCCTAAGACACTAATATCCGGCCTATGAAAATCGATTTGCGTCTGACCACTGAAAAAGTCGTCGTTCACAAGGCTGACGCTGTCGTGAAGGGCCTTTACGACACCTCGCTCTTCCATGACCTGGCGATGGCGGATACAGTACGGCAGCGCTACGGCGCGATCCCGGACCGAATACAACTGCGGCTGCACGGGTCGGGGCTGCCGCTTGATATCTCGCTGGTGGACGCCAAAGCGGTGTTTTTCGTGAAGGATTTTGATGGCCAGAAGCAGCGCAAAGACCTGAACTTCCACCAGCGCGCCAGCTCAATCGACGGAGTGTGGGTGCAACTTGCGTTCCACGACGGCGAGACCCTCGAAGGCATGGTATTTAACTCGATCCACCCCTTGATTGACCCCGGCTTTTTTCTGATCCCGACCGATCCGGGGAGCAATAACCGCCTGGTGTATGTGCTCAAACACGCGCTGGCAGATTATCGAGTGTTAGGTTTGCGCCCGCTGTAGCCGCCGCCGCAAAGCTCGCGCGCAAATCGTCAATTAGGTCATCCGGGTCCTCGATGCCCACGGAGACCCGCACCAGGTCGCGGGGCACCACCTTCTGCTTCTTCAGCGCCTCCGGAATGCTGGCGTGCGACATGTAATTGGGCAGGCTGATGGTCGAATTCACTCCGCCGAAGCTGACTGTGATGCAAAATATTCTGCAGGCCTCCACCAATTGCCGCGAGAAGTCAGGATTGCCGGTAGAAAAGCTGAGCACTGCGCCGGGCCCACGCGCCTGAAGCTCATGCACCTCGCGCGCGCGCCCCTGCAGCAGAGCGGGATAATAGACCTGCGCCACGGCGGGATGCGCGAGCAGGAACTCCGCCACGCGCAGCGCATTGTGCTGCTGCTGTTTCATGCGCAGGGCGAGGGTCTTCATGCCGCGCAACACCAGAAAGCTGTCGAAGGGAGAGAGTCCGCCGCCCTCGCCATTTTGAATCAGATAGAGTTCGTCCGCCAGGGCCGCATCCCGCACTACAATCGCACCCGCCATCACGTCCGAGTGTCCGCAGAGGAACTTGGTCGCGGAATGAAGTGTGAGGTCAGCGCCCAGTTCCAGCGGGCGCTGCAAATAGGGAGACATGGTACTGTTGTCCACGCACAGCAGCGCATTGTGCTGATGTGCTATCTGGGAGACGGCGGCAATATCCACAATACGGAGCAGCGGATTGGTGGGCGATTCGAGATAGACCAACCGCACACGCGCATGCATGGCTTCGCGCAACGCATCAAGGTCAGTGAAATCAACATACCGCACCCGCACTCCGCGATTTGCCAGGATGCGCGAGAATAGCCGATAGGTGCCGCCGTATAGATCGTCACAGGCGATGATCTCATCATGAGGTTTAAGCAGGCGGGTGACCGCGGTGATGGCGGCGAGTCCGGTGCCGAAGCAGAAGCCGCGCGAACCGTTTTCGAGGGCCGCTAGCTGGCTCTCCAGTACCGCGCGCGTGGGGTTGCCGCTGCGGGAATAATCGAATTCGCCGAACTCGGTCGCCGAGTCCTGGCGGAAGGTCGCCGTCTGATAGATGGGCGTGTTGGCCGGGCGGCGGTGGTCACCGGGCGCCGGATCGTAATCGAGCAATCGTGTTTCGAACTTCATGCCGCACCTCCCGCCGCGACTTGCAGCGGCAGGCGCCGGCGCGAGGCCTGGCGCGCGATTTCAAAGACATCGCCCATTACGGAGACAGTGGTCGGCCAACGCCCCGCGCCTCTGCCCCATATTGTTTTCGTGAAGCCTTCAGCCGTCACTGTCACGGTGTTCTGCTCCTCGCGAATGACGCCCTCCGTGCAGTCTCCCGCGACGGTGAGGGGTGCTACCCGCGCGAAAATTGTCCCATGCTCTCGCCACAAGCGACCGACCAGCCGCACGCGATTGCCCGAAGAGGCGACAGAGCGCACCCATGCGCAATCTATGGCTTCGATGCCGTTACGAGGGATCTGCGCGAGGGCAAGCGATATGCCGAATGCCTCGCGGGCGATCAACTGCAATTCGCAGGCGGTATCCGTGCCGTCGAGATCGAGTGTGGGATCGGCTTCGGCGAAGCCAGCCTCTTGCGCGTCCCGCACCGCATCGTTAAATGCCGATCCAGCGGCAATGCGGTCGAGGACGAAGTTGCAGGTGCCGTTTAATACTCCGCTGATCTGCTCAATGCGACGACCACTGGCTCGAAGCTCGGAGATGGTCTCGAGTACCGGGAGCGCGCCTCCTACCGCGGCTGAAATGCGCAGGGTGCCCGATTGCGAAAAGCTGCGCCAGCGCTCCCCGGCAGTCGCCAACAAAAGTTTGCTGGCGGTCACTACTTGTTTGCCCGCGCAGAGCGCCGCCGAAATCAGATCGAGCGCTGGAGTGATGCCACCCATCACTTCAATGATGAGGTCTGATTCTTCCACCACCCGCCAACCATCGGTGGTAAGCAAGTGATGGGGTGCATGCGCCTGGTGCTTGCGCGGGCTGCGCACCGCAATCCCGGGTACTTCAAAGAGGTCGGGCCGGCGCCACAGCTCGCGAAAGACGCCAAGTCCGACTGTGCCAAGTCCGAGCAGGCCCACGCGAAGCGGCGCGGGCTGCTGCTCATTGCTATTGCTATTGCTATTGCCGTCGCGGTATTGAGTCTGCAAGCTGCCCACCCGCGTCGCGTGATCGCTGCCCGCCTGCGCCACCTCAAATTCGAATTCGGCAGCTTGGGCAAACGCAAGCGCCTTGGGCTGCACAATCTGTGCGCCCACCCGCCCCGCTTCTGCCCAGTTCACCTCGCGATAACACCGCGCGTTCGAATAGATCCGCGGATCGGAGGGGTAAATGCCCTCGACATCCTTGATGATGCGACATCGCGCGTCGAGCTGCTGTGCTAAGAGGATGGCGGAGAGATCGGAACCGCCGCGCCCCAAGAGCACGACCTCTCCGGCTGCGTTGCGGCCCGCGTATCCGGGAACGATCACGACTTTTCCCGCGGCGGCTGCGTCAAGGATCGGTTGCGTTGCGCAGAAGGTGGGGATGGCGTCGCAAGCATCGCCTTCCGCCCGGAGCTCGATCTGGGTGGCGTCGAGCACCGTCGCGGGAACGCCGAAGCGGTCGAGTTCGAGCGCCAGGAGGGAGCTCGATTGCTCCTCGCCGGTCGAGATCAGGCGCGCCACGGCGTTTTGGTTTGAGAGCTTGCCGAAGCGCTGCGCTTGTTGCAGCAGGCGGTCGGTATCTCCGGCAAACGCAGAGACCACGGCGACTACCGAGTATTGCAGGCGCAGCCAGCGATAGATTTCATGGACTGCCTGGGGCAGATCGGCGGCGGACTGCAACACTGAACTGCCGAACTTGAGTACGATAATATTTTTTAGAGGAGTGCGCATTCGGCCCTCGCTTCCGGTTTGGTTGCGATTGCCAATGCCTGCGCAAGGTCGGCGATGATGTCGTGCGGGCTTTCGAGTCCCACAGACAACCGCACCAAGCCATCGCTGATGCCGGTGCGCTGACGGGTCGCGAGAGGCACGTCGCCATGAGTCATGCTTACGGGGTGCGTGATCAGGGTCTCCGCCGCGCCGAGGTTCTCGGCAAGGGAGCAGAGCTTGACTGCGTTCATCAAGCGCACGGCGGCGTCCGACCCATCCTTAAGTTCGAAGGAGAGCATTCCGCCAGAGAGCGCCTGCTGGCGCTTCGCCAATGCATACTGCGGAAACGAGGGGAGGCCGGGGTAGTGTACACGGGCAACTTCCGGCAGTTGCACCAGCCACTCGGCGACGCTCTGGGCGTTGCGCGAATGTTGTTGCATGCGCAGCGGCAGCGTCTTGATCCCGCGCAGGGTGAGCCACGCCTCCTGCGGAGATTGAATTGAGCCGAGCGTCTTGCGCACCAGGCGAATGCGTTCGATCAGCTTCGGGTCGCGGGTGGCCAGCGATCCGCCCACAGTCGCGTTGTGGCCCTCGATGTATTTGGTGGTGGAGAGCATGGTGATGTCCGCGCCGAGGTCGAGGGGACGCTGCAACAGAGGCGTGAGGAAGGTGTTGTCCACGGCCAGCAGCACTCCGGCGGTCTTGGTCACCTGGGCGATGGCGGCGATGTCTGCCAACTTCAGCGTGGGATTTGCCGGGGTCTCGATGAATACCAGCCGGGTATTCGGCTGGATGGCGCGGCGCACCTGCTCAACGTCGGCGGTATCGACAAAGCTCGCGTCGACTCCGAAGTTGGAGAGGATTTGATGGAAGAGCCGCACCGTGCCGCCGTATACCACGTCGGAGATGACGACGTGATCGCCGGACTGCAAGAGCGCCAGAAAGAGCGCCGAGATGGCGGCCATTCCGGTGCCGAAGCAGATCGCGGGAGGCGTATCTTCGAGCGCCCCCAGCGCAGCTTCCAAGGCTGAGACTGTGGGATTGGATGCGCGCGAGTAGGTGTGCCCCTTGTGGATGCCGACCGACTCCTGCAGAAAAGTAGTGGATTGATAGATGGGGGTGAGCAGAGCGCCGGTAGCGGTGTCGGCGGAGACTCCGCCACGAACGGCGGTAGTCGCAAAGGAATCGAGATCGAATGGGGAATCGGATGGGAATGGCAAAACAGCAGCTCCTATAGAGTTGATCGCGTGAAAGGTTCGCCCGCAAAATCAAAAGGCCGTCTGGGGCTTCCCTAGACGGCCGTTCACGATAGGAGAGTGTTCTGACTGGGCTTCAGGCTCCGAACGCGGACACGACACCGTCTAGGGTGTGCATGGCCATATACATTCGCTCGCCGATGAAGAACGTCATGAGAGACACTTTATTACAAGAGATTGCGAGCAGTCAAATCGAGCAGTTGCATGCAAGTTGAGCGAGATGCGAATGGCACAGACAGGAATGTCTGTGCCACCATGCTGACGAGGTGATGGTCAGTGGAGCGACAATGGGGTGGCTCCGGCGGACTGTAGCTGCGAATTTGCGGCGGCCAATTGCTGGATGAACGATTGCCAGGCGCTGAGGACCTGAGGGATGGAGGCTTCGGCGGTTTTGACGGCGGCGGTCGCTTCGGCGGTGGGCGGAGCGTCGGCGCTTTCGACTGCGGAGGAGGCGGCCATCAAATC
>JBDTLH010000121.1:0-7396 GCA_039934875.1 Acidobacteriaceae bacterium
CCATTGAGGAACTGCGCATGATCGCGGGTGCCGCGGTTCTGCGGCTCATTCAACACCGCCTCCGTCTGCTGCCGCTGCCGCTGCAACCCTCCGCGCTGTTGGTTGACCTTGGCGAGGTCGCGGTCGAGTTGCCGCCGGCCCTGCCAGGCCAGCACCCCCAGACTGATCAGCGCGATGGTCAACGCCAGCACCGCCGCTGTGATCGCCGACCAGCGTATGACAAAGGAGCGCCGGTCTTCAAAGGGCTGGGTTGCGAGATTGATAGAGATATGCATCAGGCTATCAGCACTCCCGCCAGCGCAGTCAGCGCGCCCGCCGACAACGTCTCACCAGATGGAGAGAGGTTCTGCCCCATGGTAGCAAGGGGAAACGGGCGGATCGACGTCCCCGTCTGCTCCACAAAGCTGCGCAACAATGACTCGCTCATGGTCACTCCGTCGAGATAAATCGCAGAGAGCCGCGAACCGTAGTTGTCCTCGTAGAAGACCAGCGACGGATAGACCTCATCAAGCACATTCTCGGGCGCCACCAAGCCGTTGCCTTCAATGCTGCGATAGAGCAGAATGTCGTCTCCCGAGGCGATCACAATCATTGTTGAGTGGGCGCCGGATTCGCTTACCGCGGGAACATGCCGCACCACCATGCAGGGAGTGGTGGTATCGAACGCGCCCAGTGCAGCGAGGGTAGTGGGCACCACGAAACCGGGAAGGTATCCCGCCTGGCGCACCGCCCCTTCGTATCCGTCGCGCACCGCTTTGGGCATCGCCACGGCGAGCACCCGCACCTCGGAGCCCTTCGATGGCAGCCGCTGAAAGCTGACCGCCGCATCATCCACTTCGAAGGGAACATTGCGGCGGAAGCGCAGCCGTACCACCGCCCGGGCCTCTTCCGCATCGGCCGCAAGGTGATCGAAGTCGAAGATGCTGACCCGCACGGCGGAATCCGGCACCACCAGCGCGACATCGCGATGCTTGCCCGATATCGCCTCCAGCGCGGCCTGCAACTCGCTGGTGAGCGCTGGCATGTCTTCCACATTCGCGCCCAGCACCGAGGGACGTACCGCATTGGCCGGCGAGCGCCGCGAGGTATAAAGCTCCAGGCCATCCTGCGCCGCGGTGGCGCGCGCCGCAATCAGCCGCGACGGCGTGATCTCGCAGGCAATTCTAGGGCGCTCGATTTTGCTCTTCTCCGCCAATTGTCTCCAGTGTATCTATCGGACCAGCAGGTGTAATCCTAAATCTGTTCAAAAGCAACCACAGAGGACACAAAGGTCTCACGAAGGACCAGGAAGGAAACCCCACAAAACCAATCGGGTTAACTCATTCGATGCTGTTTGGCTCCTGATGACCAGAAGGAACGCTTCTCCACCCCTCACCGACAACCATTCGGCGGATTCCGTTCCGCAGATGGGGGACGTTGAAGTTGATAATCAGGCCGAGCGATTTTCCGCTCAGCTTCAGATAAGAGATCAGTTGTGCTTTGTACACATCAATGATCGCCTCCACACTCTTTATCTCGATGATGACGCAACCCTCAACGACCAAATCGAGCCGGTAGGCCGAGTCGATTTTCACCCCGTCATACACAATCGGGAGATAGACTTGCCGCTCAACTTGCAATCCCGATTTCTTCAACTCATGTTCCAGGCAAACTTCGTAAGTATTCTCGAGCAGCCCTGGACCGAGATTTGAATGAACCCGCATAGCACAGCCAAGAACCAGTCGGCTCACCTGGTCCGGTGTGTTTTGGTTCTTCGCCCTCTGTACTCCTTCGTGCATCCCTCGTGTCCTCCGCGGTTGCTTTCACCGCCTTCGCGTCAGCCGGTACTGATCGCATCAATCTCATTATTTCTATTCTTTGATGTTTAGCTCTTTGTGTTCCTTGGTGAGACCTTCGTGTCCTCTGTGGTTGCTCTTGACCTTTATCTCGTCGCTTCGATGAACGTGACCTTATTGATCTCTTTCACGGTGGTCACTCCGGCCCGCACTTTATCCACCGCTGACTCGCGCAGGAAGCGCATCCCCTCCGCCTGTGCGGCTTTACGGATCTCCGAGTTGGGTTTCTTCTCCAGAATCATCTCCCTAATGCGGTCGGTCAGATCGAGCAGCTCGTGGATCGCCGTCCGCCCACGATATCCCGTGCCCGAACACTCCATGCAGCCGGTTCCCTCCATGAAGACAAAGCCGTGCCAGTCTTCGGGTGCCAGACCGGCCTCCACCAATTGTTCGTCGCTGTAATAGACCGGCGCCTTGCAACTCTCGCAGATCATGCGCACCAGTCGCTGCGCCAGAATACAGTTCAGCGCGGAGACGAAGTTGTAGGCTTCGACGCCCATATTCAGAAAGCGTCCCAGCACATCCACCACATTGTTTGCGTGCACCGTGGTGAAGACCAGGTGGCCGGTAAGCGCCGACTGGATGGCAATCTGCGCCGTCTCCGTATCGCGGATCTCGCCCACCAGAATCTTGTCGGGGTCGTGGCGCAGGATCGAACGCAGCCCGCGCGCGAACGTCAGCCCCTTCTTTTCATTCACCGGAATTTGCGTAATGCCGCGGATCTGGTATTCCACCGGGTCCTCGATGGTGATGATCTTGTCCTCTTCGCTCTTGATCTCGTTGAGCGCGGCGTAGAGCGTGGTGGTCTTGCCCGATCCTGTCGGCCCGGTCACCAGCACCATGCCGTAGGGCTCGGTGATGTAGCGCCGGAAGCGCCGCAAATCATCCTCCGCGAAGCCCACCACATCGAGCGTGAGATTGGTGAATTTTTCGCTCATGGACTCTTTATCGAGGACGCGCAGCACCCCGTTCTCGCCATGCACGGTGGGCATGATGGAGACGCGGAAGTCGATCAGCCGTCCCTTGTAGCGCACCCGGAAGCGCCCGTCCTGCGGGACGCGCCGTTCGGAGATATCGAGCTCGCTCATGACCTTTACCCGCGAGATGATGGTCGAGTTATGCTCCCTCGCAATCGGAGGCATGGCCTGTTGCAAGACGCCGTCAATGCGGTACTTGATGACGACCTGGTCCGACTCCGATTCAATGTGGATATCGCTCGCCCGCCGCTCCAGCGCGCTGAAGATCATGGTGTCCACCAGCTTAATAATCGGGGAGATGTCTTCGTCGGAGGTGAGGCGCTCGATGGAGATGGTCTCATCATCTCCGCTATCGGCGCTGATGACGTCGTAGGTAAGCCCCTCGCTGGCCTCTTCGAGGACGCGCTGCGACTGCTCCGCCTTCTTGAGCAGGTCGGTGATCTGCGTCGCAGTCGCGACCTTGACCACGATGCGCTTCTGCAGCAGGTCTCCGATGGCGTCGATGTGGCTGAACTTGCTGGGGTCGGAGATGGCGATCACCAACTGCTGCCCGTGCTCCTCCAGGGGGACAAAGTTATAGCGGAACATGAGTTCAACAGGGACCTGGCGGAAGAGTTCATGCTGAATGTGATAGCTCTTCAAATCCACAAACTCGCGGAAGTATTTGCGCGCAAGTTCGCGGCTGCGCGCCTCATCATTCTGGGGCGCGCTCAGGTCGGTCGCCAGGCGACCATCGGTTCCGTTCACAAACAAATTCGTTGCCATAAATTACCCGCCGGGGGTCGTCGCTGCCGAGCCGATCGAGAAGATCGGGAGATAAAGAGAGATCAGCACGAACGCCACCACTATTCCCATTAAGATCAAAATCGCCGGTTCGATCAGCGAAAGAGCCGCCGTTAACGCCGTCTGCACGTCTTCCTCAAAAAAATCAGAGATCGAATTCAACATTGCCGGCAACGCGCCGGTGGACTCGCCCACCTCGATCATCTCGATTGCCAGATCAGGGAAGCGCCCCTGCGAGAGGCTCTTCGCCAAGGAGCGTCCTTCCCGCACCCGTACCGCCGACTCGCGCGCGGTCTGCGCCAGGGTCGGGCTGGTTAACGAGGTACCCGCCGTCTCCAGCGCCTGCACCAGCGGAATTCCGCCCGCCAGCAAGGTCGAAAGCATCCGCGAAAACGCCGCTACCTGATACTTCTCATAGATGTTGCCGAAGATGGGAAAGTTCAGGCGGAAGCGGTCCAATTGCAATGCTCCGGTATTGGAGCGCGACCAGCGCATCGCCACAAATACGATCAGGATGATGGAAGCAATGAGAATCGGCACCCAATAGCGCGATTGTTTCCCCACCTCCAGCAGAAACTCGGTCGAAGCCGGCAACTGCACGTGAAGCGTGCTGTACAGCGATCCGAATTGCGGCACTACATAGGTGATCAGAAAGACAAACATAATCAAAATCGCGGTTACCAGCAGCAAGGGATACAGCAGCGACGCCTTCAGCTTCTTGCGAAAACTCAGGGCGACCCGCTGGAAGCTGATGTACCGGCTCAACACCTCTTCCAGGTTGCCGCTTTTCTCCCCCGCCAATAGGGTGGTCGTATATATATTGGACACCACCTTGGAGCGTTGCGCGGCAAATGCCTGCGAAAGCGACTCTCCGTTCTTCACGCGCTCGCTCACGCTGCCGATCACGCCCTTTAACATTTCACTGCGCTGCCGCTTTGAGAGCAGGTCCAGAGAGGTAAGAATCGGCAATCCAGCCCGTATAAGGGTCACAAATTGCTGATTAAAGAGGATAAAATCTTCGAGTTTGATGCGCCGTTTGCCGAAGCGCGCCTCCCCCCCGCTGAGCAGGCCCCGCTCCTTTACCGAAAAGACATGGTAGCCCTGCTGGGCAAAGCGGTCGCGCACCTCCGCCGAAGAGGCTGCCGCCTCCACCCGCTCCTGCACGCTCCCGCGCTCGTCCGCGACCCTGATCAGGTATTCCGCCATCCACTCCAGCCCTGTTTGCAGTCTAGCACTGTAACTCTGTTGCAGTTACTATGGTTACGCGCTCCAGCCTAGTCCGGATTGAGGTCTTCGCTCTCGATCCATTGCACCCCCGCAGGCACATCCGGGCGGAATTTGGCGTCGCTAACCTGCACATTCTCTTGTATGTTACGGAATTGGAAGTCGGTGGTCGAGCTATCCAGTTGAGTAATGCGAATTCCCGTAATGCGGCTATTCTGGATGGTCAGGAGAACGTCGGAGATGCGGTCTTCCATGCCTTTGGGTACGCCAGCCAGAGTTGTGGTACCGGGGGGGCCGGGGACGATCTGGAGCCCTGGAAATTCCTTGCTAAGTTTCGTGTTTCCCAACAGATAGCGCAAGGGAGAGCGGAAATCATCGAGCTTTTTAAGCGGTGTTTTGCGGGCCTGCAACTCACCGGGAACGTAGAAATACGCGGTTTTCCCGTCCGTTACGAAGACTTTGGGGTGGGGCTCGGCATATTGCCACAGCATCTTGCCCGGCTTCTTGAGCCACAGCGTTCCACTCTCAGTACGGGAGATGCCGTTGCCGGAGTAGGTTTCGGTGAAGTCGGCTTTGAAGCTCTTGAGGTGGTTATAGTGCTGGTCCACCGCAGCCGTGATGCGGGAGACATCAGCAACCTGCGCCCCTACTTGCAAAGAAGTCAGGATGCCCATCAGCAATAGCGGGGAAAGAAATTTCCTCATTCTCATGGTTAGACGGACCGCAGGAGCAAATGCTCTCACTGATTGCTGAATGCTATATCGTCGGGTCGCTGTCAGGGTTGCAATTGGGAGTCATGCTGTAGTGGATGCTGGAAGGATTGTCTGAACAGAAGTAGCGGGTGCCGGATTTTCCCGGGGTGACCGGAGCCGCCACGACCAGATACGACGTGGCAGTGGCATTGCTGTCCGGACTGCCACTGGTATTGGTGGTGCCGCCGGTTCCGGTTGCGCGGGTGCAGGTCATGGTAAAGGTGTAGCCGTCTTTAACGCCGCTGAGCAGTTGCGTGTTGCCGATCAGAGCAGCCGAGTTCGGTCCGGCGGCAGTGCCATTCTGGGTGCCCAGACTGGGCAGCGTGCAGGCGAAGCCGTTCTGCGGATAGGTGGACTGGTACATGATTTGGGCATTGTTGATGGCGCGGATGGATCCGATGGCGGAGGTTTCATGCGCCCGCGCAGTCAGTCCGGTGAAGCTGGGGATGGCGATGGCGATGAGGATCAGGATGATCGCCATGACGATCAGCAGTTCAATGAGGGAAAATCCGCATTGCTTTCTTGTTGCTGGTTTACTTCTACGCATTCGGAAAATCTCCAGACCACTTCAAGTTACAACGGAGCACGGGATATGACAAATTAGACGGGGCAACCAAGGCGTTGTTGCCCCCCGCGCTGGATACTGCTGAGCAACCTCCGCGCGTGGTGAGCGTCCAACTTAAGCGGTCGTTGGTTTGTTGAAGCTTTAGGGATGGGCTCAGGGTTGAAATCTTTTCTCGCTCCGCTGCTCTTGATTTCGCACATGGCATTCGGTTCGCTCGGAGGGACCGTCAGTTCCGTGGAATCAGACCGCGCTCACCTCAAGGGCGCCGCGCGGATGGTCGCCGGAGATGCTTACACGATGCATGAGATCACCGCGCCGACCGGGACCCAAGTGCGCGAGTTTGTCTCTCCCAACGGGCTGGTCTTCGGGGTGGCGTGGGATGGGCCGGCACTGCCGGACATGCGGCAAGTGCTCGGTGACTATTTCAGCGAATACAAGCAAGCGGCAGAGGAGCAGAAAAACCGCAGGCGTGGTCCGCTCCTGATCGAAACGCCGCACATGGTCTTTCAACTCAGCGGCCATCCCCGCAGCTTTCACGGACGCGCGTATCTTCCGCAGGACATGCCGCAAGGAGTGAAAGCCGATGCAGTCCGCTAGGGTTCGGTGTCGATTCGCGCCAGTTCTTTTCGCCGCCGTAATCACGCTGCTCGCGGGCTGCGGAGGCGGATCCAACCCCAGCAGCAATGCGGGGAAGACGATCACGGTCGCTCCATTGGACAACAACGTGCAGCCGATCACCATCAACATCGGGCCTGCGAACAACTATAACAACGGCGTTTATACCAGTGTGACGCTGTGTGTACCGGGCACCGCGACCTGCCAGACCGTGGACAATGTGCTGGTGGACACCGGCTCCTCCGGCCTGCGGCTGATCTCTTCCGCGCTCACGATTGCGCTACCGCAACAGAGTGGGCGGGCGGAGTGCACGCAGTTTCAAGACGGCTTTGTGTGGGGGCCGCTCGCCACCGCCGACGTCAAAATCAGTGGTGAACAGGCGCTCTCCGCTACTGTGCAGCTAGCCGGCGTCTCTGGCTTCGCGGGCGTGCCCAAGGCATGCAGTGACTCCGGGGGAAAAGAGATGGACACGGCACAATCCCTGGGAGCGAATGGAGTGCTGGGCATCAGCGTCTTTCGCCAGGATTGTGGAGGGGCGTGTGCTTCGTCGGGAGCATCCAATCCCGGCTTCTATTACTCCTGTGCGGGGGGTAATTGCGGCAAGACGGCGGTGGGCCTGGCACAGCAAGTGCAAAATCCGGTCGC
>JBDTLH010000122.1:0-3690 GCA_039934875.1 Acidobacteriaceae bacterium
GTCTTGTGGCCCGTGAGCGCATCGCCTCCGCCGAGAACGATGATGCGGACGTATTCGGCTTCCACTATGCCAATGAAATGCTGGCCGTCAACATCTTCCACCTGCGCGCGGGCAAGATTGTGGACCGCCGCGAGTTTTTTTGGGAGGAACTGCCCGATTTTGGCGCTGCGGCGAACGCGGAAACAGAAGTGGAAAGTTTCCATCCCGGCGAGTTCTTCTCCGCTCTGTTAAAGCAGGTTTACATCGACCAGCCTTACGTCCCCGCGCTGATCATGGTTCCAGTCGATTTTGAGGATCGCGAAGCTCTGGCAGGGCTGCTGAGCGAGAAGCGCGGACGCCGCGCCCATATCGAAGTCCCGCAGCGCGGCGAGAAGCGCTCCATGCTCGATCTCGCCGCCATGAACGCCAAGCAGTGCTACGATCAGCGCTTTCGCGTGATGAAGCCGCAACAGCAGCAGATCATCGCCGCCCTACAGGAGACGCTAAACCTACCCGAGCCGCCCAAGCGCATCGAGTGCTTCGACATCTCCCATATACAGGGCGCGGAAACGGTCGCCTCGATGGTGGTCTGGGAAGATGGCGCGATGAAGAAGTCTGATTACCGCAAATATATTATCCAATCAGTTGCTGGAATGGACGACTTCGCCTCCATGCGCGAGGTGGTCACGCGCCGCTACAAGCGCGTCGCGGAGAACCAGGAGCTAATGCCCACCCTGGTCTTGATTGACGGTGGATTGGGCCAGCTCTCCGCCGCGGCCCAGGCCCTCGATGCGCTGGGACTCACCACCCAGCCCCTCGCCTCCATTGCCAAAAAAGAGGAGATCATCTACCTGCGCGGCGAAGAGTCTGACCCCATCGTGCTCGACCGCCATTCTCCGGTATTGCATCTCGTTCAGGTAATCCGTGATGAATCGCACCGGTTTGCGGTGACATTTCACCGTAAAAGACGGGAGATGCGCGACCGCCACTCGGAGCTTGAAGAGATTACCGGTATCGGAGCGCTCACTCGCCGACGTCTGCTGATTCACTTCGGCAGCGTGAAAGCGGTGCGCGAGGCTGATGAAGCGGCGCTCTCGTCAGTGGTGAACCGCAAGCAGGCGCGCGCGGTCTGGGAGCATTTTCAGGAGAAAGCAATAAGCAATGAGCAGTAAGCAAGCGCGCTTGTTACTTATTGAACACCACTGCCACTTCTATGGTATCTGCGCGCGAACCCGGTGCGTAGATCCACTGCTTGACCGCGCTTACCGCCGCGTCCAGCAGAATCGGATTGCCGCCCACCGGCTTGACTGCCGCTACCTTACCCGAGGGGGCAACGGTCACGTCCAGTTTCACCGTTCCCGAAAGGTTGATCTGCTTTCCGATCGAGGGCATTACGGGCATCACCTTGCGCACGATCTGCCGATTTGCTTCCTGCGCCGGCGCAAAGAGGGCCATCCCAAGGAGACACAGTGCGACGAATAGAGACTTTGATTTCATGCTGGCGTACCCCATAGTTTTCTTATCGGAGTTCCGCGCGTTAACTTTAGCCGGTGTAGGATTCTCGGGCGATGCGCAGCGCACCTTCCGCGGGATTGACGCTTCCGCTCCTGATGTTTGCATGGGGAATGAGCAGCTTCACTGCCGTTGCGAATTCCCGGCGCAACCGCGCACTCGCATCTGCCGTCCCGCCGGCGAGCGCAATCTCTTCTATTCCGATCCGTTGCGCAACGATCTCCGCCAACTGCGCCAGCTCGGTCGCCGCATCGCGCAGCAGCGCTAGTGCCAACTCATCGGCCAACTCTGCCGCTCGCGAGACCGCCGGATACAGCGCGGCAAACTCCGCGGCGGCAATGCGATTCGCATGGCCTACCAGCGCCTTAATATCCTTCAATTCCCAATAATCGACTATAGCTTGCAGCAATGGAAGCGTTTGCCGCCGATCATGCGCCCGCAGCACACGGCGAACCGCCTCGCGCCCTATCCACGACGCGCTGCCCTCATCGGAAACGACCGGGCCGTGGCCTCCGGCCCGCGCCTCGATGCCGCGCACATTGCGTCCGTAACAAACGGAGCCGGTGCCCGCAATCACAATCACGCCCACTCCATCGGGGAAGGCTGCACGGTGTGCCACTACATGATCACCTATGATTCTGAGCTGCGCGTTGGGAAGTACCTGGCGCGCCAGGTTGTGCACAACAGCGACCAGTTCGGGACGCGATACGCCGGAGAAACCGATGCAGCAGCGAGCGATCTCCTCTTCTGCTATCGCCGCTACTTCGCATGTACCGCGCACGCCGGAGCGCAGGCAGTCCATCGCCTGCGCTTCGGTCACCCTGCCCAGCTTGATGCTGCCGGTCTGCGATTGCGCGTAGAGGTTCGCCTCGTCGCCCAGGGCCAGTGCGGTTTTTGATCCACCCGCGTCAATGCCGAGAAAATACATGCTCAAAAGAGTATGCACTGAGAGTGGCGCCGTATGACAATGGCAATAACAATTTCATGGGCTTATCTCATTTCGACCTCGCCATTGTCGCGCTGTACCTGATCGGAATAACCCTCTTCGGACTACATTTTCGCAAAGGAGAGCGCTCGCTCAAAAGTTATTTTCTGGCCGACAACACTGTGCCCTGGTGGGCGATCTCGCTCTCCATCGTCGCCGCAGAGACCAGCACGCTGACGATCATCAGCATCCCCGGTCTGGCTTACGACAAGAATTTCGGGTTCCTGCAATTAGTGATTGGCTATCTCATCGGACGCGTGGTCATCTGCTTCATCCTGCTGCCGCAGTATTTCAAGGGGCATCTTTTTACCGCATATCAGTTGATTGATCGCCGCTTCGGCCATCGCCTGCATAAATTCACCGCGGGGGTGTTTTTGCTTACTCGCGCGGCAGCGGAAGGCGTCCGGGTCTATGCGGTTGCCATCATCATCGGCATCGCCCTGGGATTCACGCCCACGTTGCACGGCGACATTGCCGCCATCGGCATCATCACCGCACTCACGCTGGTCTATACGTTCGAGGGGGGCCTTACCGCGGTGATATGGACCGATGTGGTGCAAATGGCGATTTATATGGCGGGGACCGCGATTGGGCTCGCCACCATTCTGCACCTGATTCCCGGCGGCTGGACGGCGCTGCATGCGACAGCTTCAGCGGCTGGCAAGTTCCACGTCTGGAATTTTTCGCTCAATCCGGCGCAGCCCTATACCATCTTCGCCGGACTGATCGGTGGCGCGTTTCTTACTACCGCCAGCCACGGCACCGATCAACTGATGGTGCAACGTCTGCTGGCCGCCAAAAGCCAGGCGGAATCACGCCTCGCCCTGCTCTCAAGCGGCATCTTCGTGCTCATGCAGTTTTCATTTTTCTTGCTGGTGGGCGCGGGGTTGTTCGTGCTCTATCACGGCGCGAAGTTCACTACCACCTCGGACCGCATCTTCCCCACGTTCATTGTGAGCCGGATGCCGCACGGCATCTCCGGACTGCTGATTGCCGCCATACTAGCCGCCGCGATGTCGAACCTGTCGGCGGCGCTCAACTCGCTGTCTTCGACATCGGTGATTGATTTTTATGCGCATATGTTTCCCGGCTCCTCTGACAAAAGTCGGGTCTGGATATCGCGCTGGCTCACCATTGTCTGGGGCGTCGTGCTCTTCGGTCTCGCTATCCTCTCGCGCGGCGGCGGACGGGTGGTCGAAGTCGGACTGGCTATT
>JBDTLH010000123.1:0-8761 GCA_039934875.1 Acidobacteriaceae bacterium
CTAAAAGAGGTAGAAGCGGCAGAGCCGGAGTTTTTGTCCCCGCACGCATATCTCGCGGACATTTACCGGATGCGGGGAGAATTTCGGGAGTATTTGAGAGAGTCGAGGATCGCGGCGCAATTGCGACATGATGAGCGGCTCTTGTCCGTGGTGCGGGCGGGTGAGCAAGGTTTGCAGGCGGGCGGCACAGCGGGGATGTATGAAGCCATGCTGCGACGGCAAAAGGAGCTGCACAGCGCGGGTGATGAGAGGGTATATGCGCTGGCGCGAACCAGCGCGCTGGCCGGGCGCAAGGCAGAGGCGCTCGACTATCTCCGCCAAGCCTATGAGCGGCGTGAACCGATGATGACGGGCTTGCTGGTTGACTCGGCATTTCGTGAATTGCGGAAGGAGCCTGAGTTTCAACGTTTGGTGGCAAAGGTCGGGTTGGGGTAGGGCGACGTGAGCGGAGTTATTGGCGAGACGGCCTGTAGCAGATAACAAGTAGCTTAGGGAACTCCGATTAAGTTGGCCAGTATCCCCAGCGGCTAAACAGGTTGCGAAAAAAGTCACATTTGTGTACCTCAGCCGCTAAAGCGGCCGAGCATTTCTATCCCTTACCCCCGGCTAAAGCCGGGAGTCTACCCAAAACCGGTGTTTTTCCGCAGCCTGTAAAGCCGCCCCTAATGTTTCAGTGACTTATCCCCCGGCGTGAAGCTGGGGGTCTACGCAAAACGTTCATTGCATATAAGTTCATCAGAGTCCCCTTGGATCAATGATTATCTTTCGAATAATCACGTCATCTTCCGCTGTATGGTTGACGGGATTTAGCCGAGAGCGGAGTAGGAGCGGTCGCGCCAGGAGACACGTTGGCCCGCAAGCGACATGAGTAAGGCCTGCCATTCAAGTAAGAGCAATAAGAGCACGCTGAGAGGATGAAGCAAGGTCCCGATCCAGCTCTGTCGAAAGCGAAGAGTACAGAGCAGGCGAGTGACGAGAGCGAGCGCCGCCGAGAGAAGAAACAGTTTGGAATACCAGAGCAGGGCAAACGGAATTACTTGTCCACAGAGCAGCAGAAGTGTGAAGGGAAAAATCGCACCCGGGGACGCCATGCCTTCGCTGGCGTTCTTGAGCAGTCCACACCAGGTCTGCGCTGCGCCGTGATACATGCGGCATTTGGCAAGGTCCGTGGCAGGGAAGAGATCGGTGCGGAATCCGGCGCGGCGGAAGACGCGGGGCAGGGTGATGCCGTCGTGACGAGAGGCGGCGATGGCGGCGTGTCCGTGGCAGGCGAAATACGGAGCGCGGCGAGCGAGCATAAGCTGTCCGCAACCCGCGGCGAAGGCAGGATGGGTAGTGATGCGCATGAATAGAATCGGAAGATAGCCCAGCAGCACAAAGTGAATGAGCGGCAGGAGCAGGCGTTCGAGGAATGTGCCGGTCTGCTGATGGGGAAAGCCGCTGGCACAAGCTGAGCGCGAGGAGAGGAGAAAATCGTGGGCGTGGCGGATGCAGTCAGGAGCGAGGCGCACGTCGGCGTCCACCCAGCAAAGTGTTTTGCAGGTCGCGTGTTGCGCCAGCGTCCAGCAGGCGTGCTGCTTGCCATTCCACCCCTCTGGCAAGGGCGGCGCGAAGATGAGCCGGAGGGAATGAGATGAGGTGTTGCCGGCCATCAGGCGACGCACAATGGCTGCGGTTGCATCGGTGGAGTGGTCGTCGCAAACGATGATCTGCAATCGGACATCGTGCTGCGCGAAGAGCGATTCGAGTAGTGGGGCGATGTTGGATTCTTCGTTGCGGGCGGGGATGAGCAGGGAAACAGAGGGTACTTGCCGCGTAGCAGAGCGAATTGCCGGGCGAAATAAAAACAGATTCACACAGATTAGTACGAACGGGATAGCAGCGCAGATCAAGCAGAAGATGGCGAGCGCATGCATCACTCGGTGTTGCCGGTCTGGCCAGCTTTGCGCCCGTGAATGGCGGCGTGCTCGGGGGTAAAGCGGGCGCCGGTGAAGTGCGCGCTCAGCTCACGGTAGCAGTCGTAGATGCCGCCCACACCCGCCCTTCCCGACAAGATGCTGAGATAGGAATCAACATTCCGGGTAATCGCGGAGCAGGTAACGAACTCCAACTCGCGAGCGAGCGCGGCGGTAAGAGCGGTCTTATCGGAATGCGGCGGGAGGGGCGGGCCGAAGCGGGCGAGCACTTCGGGCTTGCTCTCCTCAAAGAAGGTGTAGTCCAGGGCGAGTGGAATGGAGGGCGCATGGAGATGCGAGACGCCAGACATGATCTTGAGGGGCCGCTGGCGAACGTCAGTGAACATTCCCTGCGCTGTGATCCACAGGCACGCACTCGGGTCCCGCAGAATGGCGTTGGTGACTGCAAGAAACCGGCGCGCGCCTGCGATAGAATTTTTCTTCACCGGAAACACTCCGAGCTTGCGAAAAAACTTATAGTGCTCCATGGCGTCAGCATCCATCGGGGCATAATGGTTGCGTCCCGGCATAAGGCGCGTGCCGATCTCCCAACAAATGATGGGATCCCACCAGGAGGGATGATTGAGGTAGATGATGATCGGTCCGGAAGTTTGCAGGTGCTCGCTGCCCGAGACCAGCAGCCGGTGCATGCGGCGGCGGAAGAAGAAATCGCAGTAAAGAAGAAAGAGGCGAAGCAGCGGCTTCGAGATTCGCGGCGCCTCAGCTCTGGCTCTGGTGGCGGGGTCAGAGAGCGGCAACATTGGATTTCTCCACTACTCCGGAGTTATCGAGTGCGTCGGCGGCGATCCATCCGGACATAAGGACCATCGGCATGCCGGGGCCGGGATGCGCCGCGCCGCCGGCGAGAAAGAGGTTTTTCAGGTCGGGGCTGACGTTGGACGGCTTGAAGCCACCCTGTAATTTACCGTGCGAGGCGATTCCGTAAATCGCTCCATTGAGCACACGATAGCGATCATGGATGTCCTGGGGTGTGAGGTGCGCCTCGAACTTGATATGGCGGCGAATGTCTTTCAGGCCGGCGTTGCGCTCCAACTTATCGAGAATGACCTCGCGGTAGGCGGGCAGCATCTTCTTCCAGTCGTGATGCGGGCGCAGGTAAGGGGTGTGGACCAATATGTAAAGGGCTTCGCCGTCCGGTGGGGCGACTGCGGATTCGGTTGCGGCGGGCGCGCAGAGATAACAGGTTGGATCAGGAGCAGGCTCGCCCTTGCGATAGATGAAGTCAAATTCTTCTTCGGGAGTATGCGAGAAGACGAAGTTGTGGTGCAGCAGTTGAGGGTAGCGGCGATCGAGTCCCAGGTAGAGCACCACGCCTGAACAGGATGGCTCATATTTGCGGCGCGATGCAAAGTTTTCAGCCGCCGCCGTCCCCGGCAGTAGTTCGCGATGAGTGCGCACCGCATCTGCATTAGAGATGACAGCGGCCACAGCAACCTGCTCGCCAGAATGCAGCGCGATGGCAGCCGCTTTGCCGTCGCGGCTGATAATGCGGTCCACCTTGGCATTGGCGCGATAAGTCACGCCGAGTTCCTCGCCCAGTTTGCGCAGCGCTTGCGGCACGGCGCGAGTACCGCCCAAGGGATACCAGATGCCCTCTTCCATCTGCATCGCGCCAATGGCACAGAGGATGGCGGGAGATTGATCGGGGGCAGACCCAACATATTGCACGAAGTGTTCGAGCATCTGGGCTGCGCGACGATCTGACACGTGCTTTTGGATGACGCCGGAGACGCTGCTGCCGAGGCGCATATTCAGCACGTCGCGCAGGGTGTTCAAGTTGAAGCTACCCTTGAGGTCGAGAGTGTCTAACATGCCGCCAACCGGGCGCCAGAAGAAGAAATCATTGGAGATGCGATGTAACTGGCGCGAGACCTCCAGGAATTTTCGATAGCCTTCGCCGTTGCCCGGCGCGATTGTTTCGATCTGTGCAGCGGTCGCCGCTTCATCTTTGGCGAGCTCGAGTACTACGCCGTCCTCGTAAAAGCAGCGCCACTGCGGTTCAAGCGGGAGCAGATCGAGATAGTCTTCGAGGCGGCGTCCGGCTTCGCTGAAGATCTTGCGCAGGACTTTGGGCTGAATCAAAATTGTCGGTCCCATGTCGAAGCGATATCCATGAGCGGTAAGTTGCGCCGCCTTGCCGCCGGTCCAGCTATTCGCCTCAAATACAGTGACCTGGTAGCCGCGAGCCGCGAGCACGCAAGCGGAAGCTAGACCCGCGAGACCGGCGCCGATGATGGCTATGAGCTGCTTATGCTGAGGATTTCTGGTTTCAAGCAGCTGCGCGGATGTTCCGGCCTGGGTCATGCAACGCCTGTGTAGGAGGTGGAAAATGCCTGATCGTTATCGTTGTGGCGAACCGCCTTGGGCAATTTTACTCCCAAGTCTTGCAGCAGCAGGCGGGATGAGATGCGCGCGGATTCGAAGATAACGGGCAGCCCACTGCCCGGATGGGTGCCTCCTCCCACCAGATAGACTCCCCGCACATCGTCGAAGCGGTTGGGCGGACGCAGATGCAGCATTTGGTCCAAGCTATGCGCCAACGAAAACGTCGCGCCCTTGTGGATTGCATAGTTGCGCGCCCAATCGTCCGGCGTAGTGATCTGCTCGAAACGAATGCGCTTGCGCACATCGTTTATCCCAATCTTCGGCAGCTGATCGAGCACCCGCTCACGGAACGCGCTCTTTGCTGTCTTCCAATTCACATTCGCATGCTGGTGCGTCACCGGGGCCAGCACATACAGCGTGCTCTTGCCCTTGGGCGCAAGTGTCGCATCGGTGACCGATGCATTCTGAACATAAAACGAGGGATCGTCGGACAGAACATGGTCCTGCTCGATGTCGCGCAGGTTTTTCTGGTAATCGTTGGCGGTATAGATGTTGTGGTGGGGAATATCGTAGGCGCCGTCGATTCCCAGGTAGAGCATGAAGGTCGAACAAGAGAACTTCTTGCGCTCGATGCGGGCATCGGTCCAGCGGCGGCGGGAGGAAGTGGGCAGCAGGCTGCGCATGGCATGAGCAAAATCTGCGTTGATGACCACCTTATCTGCCACATAACGGTGTTCCGCGGTGTGCACGGCACTGACTCTGCCCCGCGCGACATCGATTCCGGTCACCTCTTCGGAGAGGCGTATGTCTACGCCGATGGAAATCGCGACCCGCGCCAGCATCTCCATGACCGCGCTGCACCCCCCTATGGGATGAAAAACCCCATGCTCGTACTCGAGAAAAGAAAGGATAGAGAAGAGGCTGGGACATCGAAACGGCGACATCCCCAAATACTTCGATTGAAACGAGAATGCCAAGCGCAGGCGGGGGTCCTGAAAATACTGCTGCAACTCTTCATCCAGGGAGCGCCAGGGATGCAGTTGCGAGAGCGAGCGCAGCAGCGGCAGGGAGATCAGGTCGGTCCAACCGTTGAAGGCGGTAGAGAGAATCGGACTAAAACTTTCCAGCTTTCGTTTATTGTCTTTGTAGAAATTTCGAAAGCCGTCGGCGTCGGCCGGATTGCGGGTGAGTGCGAGAATCGCAGTCTCCATGCGCTTCAGGTCAGGGGTAGCCGACAACTCACCGCCGGAACCGAAGACCAGGCGGTACTGCGGGTCGAGCTTCCTCATCTCGATTTCGCGATCAAGGCAAAAGCCGCCGGCCGCCAATATCTCCCGGAGCACCTTGGGGTAGAGAAAGAAAGTAGGCCCGGTATCGAAGCGAAAGCCCTCGGCTTCTATGGCTGCGGTCCTTCCACCAACCCGACTGGCGCGCTCCAGAATGGTGACGTCAAGGCCGGCAGCGGCCAAGAGGATCGACGCTGCCAGCCCTCCTGGACCCGCCCCTATGACGATAATCTGCTTTGCATTACTAGGCGGCACGCTTGCTCTGTGCGTCGGAGCCATGCTGCTTGACCAGCTTGTTATATTCCCCCAGAATCAGGAACGGGGCAGCCCACTGCCCGATAAACAACGCATTCTCCCCTTTGCCCATTGCCTTCAAAACCAGTGAAATTGCCATAGATCCCAATGCACATCCCAGGAAAACTGAAGAGGGCACTTTGGCAGTGCGCCGCTCGATGGAAGCGGTGAAATAATCTTCGTGCGCTTCGCCCGCATAAACTCGTGAAGTTGCCATTTGTAATGCCTCCATGCCTAGAGACATAGGATGAGATTGTTCACCGGCGGGCAGTGTGCCGTGAACATTTGTTTCGACGGTATCAAAACAAGTCTTACAAAATGTTGCTCATTCTGAAATTAATGCGGGTCCTTGGATTCACCTGTTGCGAGCTGACCGGCTGGGCGCCAATGCAAGTGGAAGAAAAGAGACCGGCTTCATGCCGCGGATGGTGCGGAGAGACTGTGATCAAATTTTCGGCGGGCATTGGATAGTGGGATAGCATTTGTGGTGTGAATATGTTCGTCCGCTTCGCAGTTCTAGTATCCATTTGCAGTCTGGGCTGCGCGCACCTTTCGGCGCAAACGCCCAAGGCCCCCATCCATGTCTATTCATTCAAGACCGCTGTGGATCAGGTGACGCTCACCTGGGATGCGCCGCCCGGGAGCACGACCGCTGCCTCTTACAACATTTATCGCATGGGCAAGAAGGTTGGCGCCACGGGGCAGACGAGCTATAAAGATACCGGACTCAACATGGGCGAGGGCTATGCCTACACGGTGAAGGCAGCGCTGGCATCGGGTGTCGAGTCGCCGCCATCGGCAGCCGTCGATGTGGTGATGCCGTTCACCTCAGGCGGACTGGCGCAGGGCGGCGATGGGCTGTGCCAACCTTCTTCCGTCTCTCCTCGGGCGCAAGAAAATGTCGATGCGGTGAAAAACATGTTGCCCGCTCTGCTGGCGGATGCAGACAAATACGAGGCCATGGTAGCTCGAATGCCGGAGAACGCCTCGAGCGATTTCATTCGCATGGGAGTCCGCATGTTGCGCAGCATCCCCATCGCATTGAGGTGCGAGCCGAATGCTTTCGCGTGGTCGCTTCCGCCCTCCGCGCTACAGTCGATTCAAGAGGCGCTGCCATATTTGTGCCGACATGCTTCCGAATGACGGGCCATTCGGAAGTGATCCAACGATTGACAAACGCGCTTCGCTTTACGAAGGGCCATACCGCTCGTCTAAACCGGTGTGAGTGGCGATCGCTCTCTGATTCTGACGTTATCCTGTTTGGATCTGACTTACCCACTCCCGCGCGCGACAGATCACTTTCACCAGAGCGGGCATCGTCTTTGCCAGCACATCCCCCTGAAATCCTGCGTGAATACCTTGTGGCGCATCTCGACATTTCGTTGCTCGCAACGGGCCACAGCTTTCAGTTGTTGTGGAGTTCTTGAACCGTATCCTGGGCGGCGGCCCCAATCTTGAGCGCTTCCTTTTCGATGCCTCTTAGCATGCCTCTAAATACGGTGGCGTGGAAGGGCAGCACGCTGTACCAGTAGGCTAAGCCGAACAAGCCTCGGGGACGAAATAATGCCGACTGCAGCAAAACAGATTGGCGGTCATTGAGCGCCTTCACCCGGAACTCAAGCAACGCTTCGCCCGGCAGCTTCATCTCGGCGCGCAGCGCCAACCGGGAATCGGGCTCGAAGCCCACCACCCGCCAGAAGTCCAGCGCTTCTCCGTACCCAACGGTTTTTGGATCTCTCCGTCCTCGCCGCAAACCTGGGCCCCCAATCAATTGATCTATCCATCCGCGGATCTTCCACAAAATGTCCGCGGCGTACCATCCGTTTCCCCCGCCAAGTCGGCACACCGCTCGAAAGACCGCCCATGCTGGTGCTTCCAAGGTGATCTGGCGAATGTCACGGAATACCGTACCACCCGCCCAGTCCGGGTCACCGGGAATGGGACCGGCCATTGACCAATTAGTCTCGACATTGTGCTCAGCCGTCTTGTTGAGCGCCGAGTGGATGGCTTCACGAACGCCGAGAAGTTTCTGGGGGATGAGACTCGCGATGCGGTTTTCACGGCATACCACGGGATTCTTGAGTCCCTCCGCCAGGGGGCTGGCAATGGTGTTGCTCAGGGGCGTGATCAGCTGGATCCAGTAAGAACTCAGGCGCGGGGTCAGCACCGGCACAGGAATCACCAACCGTCGGGGCAGCCCCAGTTCCTCCGCCATGATGCGCATGATGTCCCGATAGCAGAAAACGTCTGGCCCGCCAATGTCGAATACGCCGCCGGCGGTCTCCGGGACGGCGAGGACGCCGACAAGGTACCCGATGACATTCCTTACCGCGATAGGCTGGCACGGCGTGCTCACCCATTTCGGCGTGACCATGACGGGCAACCGTTCCACTAAATACCGCAAAATTTCAAAGGATGCAGAGCCCGATCCGATAATCATAGCTGCGCGCAGAACCGTGACCGGTACGCCAGTTGAGCCCAGTGCCTCTTCGACTTCCCGCCGCGACGACAGATGCTCGCTAAGGTCCGCGCCGGTTTCACCCAACCCGCCCAGATAAATGATTCTTTTCACGCCCGCATTGCTGGCCGCACGCCCGAAGGTTAGAGCCAATTGACGATCCTGCTCCGCGTACTCCGATTTGGCGGACATCATGGAATGAACGAGATAGAAGGCAGCCTCACATCCCTCCAACTCCCCGGCCAGAGATCTTTCGTCTGTGAGGTCGACTTGCCTGATCTCAACATTGGGATCTGCGGCCCACGTGCGATTTTTAAGTTTTGCTGGGGACCGTGCGAGGCACCGAATGGCGTAGCGGTGATCGAGCAAACGAGGGGCAACACGGCCACCTATGTAACCAGTGGCACCGGCTATCGCTACCC
>JBDTLH010000124.1:0-9437 GCA_039934875.1 Acidobacteriaceae bacterium
GTAATTGACGAGCTGTCCGATGCCCTTCTTTTTCAGAATGCCGTTGATGTAGGGCATTCCTTCGGGAAGGTGGTCATTGAGGATCACGCGTCCGACGGTGGTGTTGATGTACTGACGGTTGAAATCGACGGGATCGGTGTGCAGCAGGTCCTGATCATCGTAGGCGGTGGTCAGATCCATCACTTCCCCGGAGTAGCGCAGGCGAATATGAGACAGCGTCTCCACTTCCTTGGCTTCGAGCGCGAGCAGAACGTCGTCGGTGGTGGCGAAGGAGCGGCCCTCACCCTTGGCGCCCGGCTTGCCCTTGGTCAGGTAATAGATTCCGAGGACCATGTCCTGGGTAGGAACAGTAATCGGCTGGCCTGACGCGGGCGAGAGGATGTTGTGCGACGCCAGCATGAGCACACTGGCCTCGACCTGGGCCTCCGGGGAGAGCGGAATGTGCACCGCCATCTGGTCGCCATCGAAGTCGGCGTTGAATGCCGTGCACACGAGGGGGTGAATTTTGATCGCCTTGCCCTCGACCAGCACCGGCTCAAACGCCTGAATACCGAGGCGATGGAGGGTAGGTGCGCGGTTCAGCAACACTGGGTGGTCTTTAATCACCTCTTCAAGAATGTCCCAGACAATCGGCTCCTGGGCCTCCACCATCTCTTTGGCTTGTTTGATGGTGGTGCAGTGGCCAGTCTGTTCGAGGCGGTGATAGATGAAGGGCTTGAAAAGTTCGAGCGCCATCTTCTTGGGCAGACCGCATTGGTGCAACTTGAGTTCGGGGCCGACGACGATCACCGAGCGTCCAGAGTAGTCCACGCGCTTGCCCAGAAGGTTCTGGCGGAAGCGTCCCTGCTTGCCCTTGAGGGTGTCAGAGAGCGACTTCAACGGGCGGTTGTTCGCCCCACGCAGCACCCGGCCGCGGCGTCCGTTATCAAAGAGCGCGTCCACCGACTCTTGCAGCATGCGCTTCTCATTGCGCACAATCACATCGGGCGCATGCAGGTCCATCAGCTTCTTGAGGCGGTTATTGCGGTTGATGACACGGCGATAGAGGTCGTTGAGGTCGGAGGTGGCGAAGCGTCCGCCATCCAGAGGAACCAGCGGGCGCAGCTCCGGTGGGATCACCGGCAGCACGTCGAGGATCATCCATTGTGGCTTGTTGGTCGATTTGCGGAATGCCTCGACGACTTTGAGACGCTTGGCATATTTGAGGCGCTTCTGCAGCGAGGTCTCGAATTTCATGCGCTCGCGCAGTTCGACGGAGATCTCATCGACTTCCACGCGCTTGAGCAACTCTTTGATGCCCTCCGCCCCCATCATGGCCTTGAAGCCGGTGGCGCGGAACTGCTGGTCGAGTTCGCGATACTTGTTCTCGTCCTTGATGACCTCGCGCTCTTTCACTGGAGCGTCGCCGGGATCAGTGACCACGTAGCTCTCGAAGTAGAGGACGCTTTCGAGATCGCGCAGGCTGATGTCGAGCAGGTGGCCGATGCGCGAAGGCAGTCCCTTGAAGAACCACACGTGGGAGCAGGGGCTGGCAAGCTCGATGTGGCCGAGGCGCTCGCGCCGCACCTTTGAGAGGGTGACTTCGACGCCGCACTTATCGCAGATCACGCCGCGGTGCTTCATGCGCTTATATTTGCCGCAGAGGCACTCCCAGTCGGTGACCGGGCCGAAGATGCGGGCGCAGAACAGACCGTCGCGCTCCGGTTTGAAGGTGCGGTAATTGATGGTTTCGGGTTTGGTTACTTCACCATGCGACCAGCTTCGGATTTTATCCGGAGATGCGAGCGAAATTTTAATGGCATCGAAATCGCTAATGCTGGTATGACCAATGTCGAACGGGCTCGAACGGTACAAGGTCTTCCTCCATGCAGCTTGGCTGTTGCTGCGGTCGGCTTCCATTTACTTCTTTATCGGGACGTTTGCGCTTGGAAGCATTGCGCTCGGCCCCAAAATTTGCAAATTGAGGAATTGTCGAATTGCCGTTTTTGGCAATTCGACAATTCTCAAATTCGATAATTTAGTCGGCGGCCAAAAGTTCCGCCGGTGGCTTTTGGCCGGTGCCTAGCTTGACGAGTTCGACGTCCAGGCAGAGCGACTGCAACTCGCGGATAAGCACGTTGAACGATTCCGGAACGCCCGGCTCGATCGCCGCCTCGCCCTTGACGATGGCCTCGTATATTTTCGTGCGGCCATAGACGTCATCGGACTTCACGGTGAGCAGTTCCTGCAGGATATATGCTGCCCCGTAAGCTTCGAGGGCCCAAACCTCCATCTCGCCGAAGCGCTGTCCGCCGAATTGCGCTTTTCCCCCCAAAGGTTGCTGGGTGATGAGCGAATACGGTCCGATGGAGCGCGCGTGGATTTTGTCATCGACCAAGTGGGAAAGCTTGAGCATGTAGATAATCCCGACGGTGACCGGTTGTTCAAACTTCTCGCCGGTCATGCCGTCGTAGAGGTCCGTTTTTCCGGAGCTGGGCAGGCCGGCTTCCGCCAGCAGCGCCTTGATCTCCGGCTCGTCCGCGCCGTCGAAGACGGCCGTGCCGAAAAAGACGCCGCGCTTCATGCCCTCGGACGCCGAGAGCAGCTCCTCATCGCCCATCTCATCGAAGCGGCTGACAAAAGCAGTGTCCTTAAAAAGTTTCTTGAACTCTGTACGGATGGCTTCGGCCGCACCGTTGTCTTTGATGATCTGGGTGACGCGTTTGCCCAATTCTTCGCCCGCCCATCCGAGATGGGTCTCAAGGATCTGGCCCACGTTCATCCGGGAGGGGACGCCCAGCGGATTGAGGACGATTTCGACCGGCGTTCCATCGGGGAGATAGGGCAGGTCTTCTTCCGGCAGAATGCGCGCGATCACGCCCTTGTTGCCGTGGCGCCCCGCCATCTTGTCGCCGACCGAGAGTTTGCGCTTCATCGCGATATAGCACTTCACCAGCTTGATTACGCCGGGGGGTAGTTCATCGCCCTTCTGCAGCTTCTCGGTTCGGTCCTTCATGATTTTGCGGAGGACGTCGATCTGGCGCGAGGTCATCTCTTCGATCTCGTCGATCTGCTCATTTACCCGCGGGTCTTTGTCGGCGTATTTGATGCGCTTCAGATTCCGCGTCGAGATGCGCTCGATGGTCTCGCGGTCAAGCACCGTGTCTTTGGTCAGCAGGCGCTTATTGGTGCGCTCGTCGTGCAGGTCGGCCTGTACCTCTTTGCCGCCCAGGATGGCTTCGAGGCGCTTGAGGCGCTCGTCAGTGAGGATTCGAATCTCATCGGCGAGGTTCTTTTCAAGGCGCTCCACCTGCTGCTGCTCGATTAGTTTGGCGCGCTCGTCCTTCTCTTGCCCCTTGCGGGAGAAGATCTTGACATCGACAATGGTGCCTTCGATGCCCGGAGGGCAGTAGAGCGAAGCATCGCGAACGTCTCCCGCCTTTTCGCCGAAGATCGCGCGCAACAGCTTCTCTTCCGGAGTAAGCTGGGTCTCGCCTTTGGGAGTAACCTTGCCCACCAGAATGCTACCGGCTTTAACCTGCGCTCCGATGCGGATGACGCCGCTCTCGTCAAGATCGCGCAGCGCGGTCTCCGAAATGTTTGGAATATCGCGGGTGATCTCTTCGGGGCCCAGCTTGGTGTCGCGCGCCTCGAGCTCATACTCTTCGATATGGACGGAGGTGTAATAGTCTTCCTTCACCATCTTCTCCGAGATCAGGATGGCGTCCTCGAAGTTGTAGCCGCGCCACGGCATAAAGGCGACCAGGACGTTGCGTCCCAGGGCCAACTCTCCCTGGTCGGTGCAGGGGCCATCGGCGATGACCTGGCCCTTTACCACGCGATCGCCTTTGCGAACGATGGGACGCTGCGAGATACAGGTGTTCTGGTTGGAGCGTTTGAACTTGATCAGCTGGTAGATGTCAGAGCCCACCTCGCGCGACAACTGCGTGGGATGGTGCTCGCCCTCGACGCGCACGATAATACGTTCGGAGTCAACGGAATCTACCAGCCCGTTGCGGCGTGCGAGCACCACCGCGCCGGAGTCACGGGCGGTAACGCCTTCCATGCCGGTGCCCACGATGGGGGCTTCGGCGCGCAGCAGTGGTACGGATTGGCGCTGCATATTGGCGCCCATCAGCGCGCGGTTGGCGTCATCGTGCTCGAGGAAGGGGACGAGGGATGCGGCGACTGAGACCAGTTGCTTTGGGCTCACGTCAACGTAATCCACTTCGTCGCGCGGCACCAGGACGAAGTTGCCGGCCTTGCGCGCGTTGACCAGTTCGGAGGTGATGCGCAGCTCTTTATCGAGATCGATATTGGCCTGCGCGATTACGTGGCGGTCCTCCTCCCATGCGGAGAGGTAGAACGAATAGGGTTCGAACTCAGGCGCTTTCTTCTTCTTCCCGCGAATCTCGGCGGCGAGTTTGATCGCCTCGTGGCGCTCGACCACGTCTCCGACGCGATGGGTGCTGTCGCCGGAGTGGACCACCATCATGTAATCCTGCACCACCGAATTCTTGACCTTGCGGTAAGGAGACTCGATGAAGCCGTAATCATTGATGCGGGCGAAGCAGGAGAGCGAGGAGATCAGTCCAATGTTGGGGCCTTCCGGGGTCTCGATCGGGCAGATGCGGCCGTAATGGGTGGGGTGCACGTCGCGCACTTCGAAGCCGGCGCGCTCCCGAGAGAGGCCGCCCGGCCCCAGCGCGGAGAGACGGCGCTTGTGCGTGATCTCCGACAGCGGATTGGTCTGGTCCATGAACTGCGACAACTGCGATGATCCGAAGAACTCGCGGATGGCCGCCATGACCGGCTTGGCGTTGACCAGGTCCTGCGGAGTCGCGGTCGATATCTCCTGATAAACCGACATCTTCTCCTTGATGGCGCGCTCCATGCGGACCAGACCGATGCGGAACTGGTTCTCCATCAACTCGCCCACCGCGCGCACCCGGCGGTTTCCGAGGTGATCGATGTCATCCACCAAGCCGATGTTCTTGCGCAGCTTCAGCAGGTAGCGGATGGTGTTGTAGAAATCGTCGGGATCAAGGGTGCGATGGTTGAGCGACGTGGCATCGTCTCTCTCGAACAGCTTGATGTTGAACTTCAGGCGTCCCACGCGCGAGAAATCGTACTTGCGCGCGTCGAAGAACATGCCGTGAAAGAGGGCGGTCGCCGTGTCGAGGGTCGGCGGATCGCCCGGACGCAGCTTGCGGTAGATCTCGATCAGCGCCTCTTGCGGCGTCTTCACCGAGTCGCGCTTCAGAGTGTGGGAGATGATGTTGCCCACGTCGTCACGCTCGGGGAAGAAGACGTGCACATCGGTGACGCCCGCGTCCATCATCTTCGCTAGCTTGTCGGCGGTCAGCTCCTGGTTGGCTTCGAGCAGTATCTCACCCGTGCTCTGATCGACGATGTCGGCGGCGGTCATTGCGCCTTCGAGATCGTTAAGGTCGATCTCGAGCTCGCTGAGATGGGCCTTCTGTATCTCCTTCATGGTCGCATTCGTGACTTTGCGTCCGGAGTGGGCGATCTCTTCGCCGTTCTTGTTCTTGATTGCGTGGGTCAGCTTGATGCCGAGCAGGTTAGTTGGGCGCTCGATGCCGGGATCGAGGGTCCAAAAGAGCTTCTTGTCGCGTATCGAGATGCGGTCAATGGTGTAGAAGGTGCGCAGAATGTCTTCGTCCGAGCGTAGACCGAGGGCGCGCAGAAAGATGGTGCCCAGGAATTTACGCTTGCGATCAATTCGCACGTAGAGCGTGTTTTTTTGGTCGTATTCGAACTCCACCCAACTCCCGCGATACGGAATAATCTTGCCCAGGAAATAGGTGCGGTTGCTTGCGCTCTCGAAGAACACGCCGGGAGAGCGGTGGAGCTGGGACACGATGACCCGCTCAGTTCCGTTGACGATGAACGTGCCGTTCTGCGTCATCAGCGGAATGTCGCCGAAGAAGACTTCGTGCTCCTTGATGTCGCGGACGCTGCGTGTGCCGGTCTCCGCATCCTTATCGAAGGTGGTGAGGCGGATCGTGACCTTGAGCGGTGCGGAGTAAGTCATACCCCGCTCCTCGCATTCTGCGACGTCGTACTTGAGTTGCAGGCCGACCGGGTCGCCGCACTTGTTGCAAAAGTCCGGGGTGTTGGCATTGAAAGTGCCACACTTGCCGCACAACACTTCGCCGGGATGGAAAGGATCCGTGATGACGGTGTTTCCGCAGTTCTTACAAGTGGTACGGAGGTGGTGCAGACCCTTGAGGTGTCCGCACTTGCACTCCCAGTTGCCAATCGCGAAGTCCACGAAATCGAGCTGCGAAACGTTGCGGAAATCGGTGATGGGGAAGACCGAAGTGAAGACGGACTGAAGGCCGGCGTCATCCCGCTCGCTCGGCAACTTGTCCATCTGCAAGAAGCGTTCGTAAGAGCGCTTTTGCACTTCGATCAGATTGGGGATCTGGATGGTCGCGGGAATTTTAGAAAAATCATAGCGCTTGCGCGACGCACGAATTTCGGTGGAAGGTGGTATCAGTGTCCCTGTCGGCATCATTGCTCCTGACGCGCTCTCGCGGTCTGTATCATCCGGCTGGCCGGTGTTGCGCCTACGAAACTTGAACGCAACCGCCGGGCGCTAGCGGGTGCGAAAAACAACTTCACTTATCGAGTTCCATTCCTAAGCGAATTGCGGTATATCTATGTCATCTCGTCTGCATCACATGCTCAACGATGGTCAGTGCGGCGAGATTCAGACAAGCTCCAGTGCTGACGGAGTTTGCAGGAACAGGGCTCACAATCGAGAGCAGACGGCAAAAGCCCGCGCAGGACAAGAGTCCCCGCAGGCGCAAACACGCGGTTACGCGCTAATTGAAATCTGAATTGTGTATACTCTCGCCAGTGTAAGAAGGCCTGTCAAGTTGTGCGTCGCCGGTGAGCAACGCGAGTACCCGCCGTCTTCCGCAAGTACGCTTCCTTCCGAATCCAAACAAAATTACTAAATCTTTATCTCGCCAATCACAATAATACACGATTTGGCAATCGTCGTGCTGTATTTTTTAGATTCGGCAGCAGGAGCTTTGGATTCAGCCGCAACCGAATAAGAGTCACGGGTCGCGAGCTAAGAATGCTTAAGCCCGTAACCCGTGACCGATTAGCCTTACTTTACTTCGACAGTCGCGCCCGCATCCGTAAACTTCTTCTGGATGGTAGCTGCTTCCTCTTTGGAGACGCCCTCTTTGATGGCCTTCGGAGCGCCATCGACCAAGTCCTTCGCCTCTTTGAGGCCCAGGCTGGTGACCTCCCGTACTGCCTTAATGACGTTGATCTTGTTGGGACCGGCCGCCGTCAGCATCACCGTGAATTCGGTCTTCTCTTCGGCTGCCGGAGCCGCTGCCGCACCGGCACCAGCGCCTGCCACCATCACCGGCGCCGCTGCCGCCGCGGAAACGCCAAGGCGCTCTTCCAGCTTCTTTACGAGAGCTGCCGCGTCAAGCAGGCTAAGGTTTACGATCTGATCTTCTAACTGTTGCATGTCTGCCATTTTGTATCTCCAAAAACGAAATTTGTGTGTACCGCTTGCCTGGTCTGCTTGGCTCCGTCCCTCGTCGCCAGTTCCGGCGTGCCCCAGACCAGGCACCTGACGGGAAGAAACAAAATCCAAAACTGTTGTCACTTCACGGTCGCCGGACTGACTGACAACTGTGAACCGTGAACTGTTTAGGCGCTTGCCTCTGCTGCACCTGAAAATTTGCTTTCCTGCACGCCCTGGTTGATCACCACCGCGAGGTCGCGTCCAGTCGCGTTGATGACCGTCGCCAAACGCTGCGCCGGAGCGTTGATCAGGAAGAGCAGCTTCGAGAAGAGCTGGTCCTTGCTGGGCATACTCGCCAGCGCCTTGATCTCCTCAAGCCCTACCAGCCGCCCTTCGACCACCCCGGCCTTCATGGAAAACTCGGGGTTGTCAGTGGCGTACTTGGTCAACGTCTTCGCCAGCGCTACCGGGTCGCCCTCGGTATAGGCGATCGAGGTCACTCCCTTGAGCGCCTGCAATGCCTGTTCTACCTGGGTGCCCTTTGACGCCCGCTCGGCGATGGTGTTTTTGATGACGCGATATTTGCCTCCTGCGCCGCGAATCGCTTTGCGCAGCTCGAAATCCTGCGCCACGGTCAGCTTGTTATAGGTGCCGACGATGAGGTTCGATGTGCTTTGCAGATCTGCGGCCAGTTGGTCGCCCTGTTCAATCTTTTTTTGTCTTGTGACTGCCATCTCTGAGGTCCTCTCTCCGATCTATCTGTTAGCTTCTCGCCGCTGCCTCGATGGAACTGGCGTCAAGCTCAATGCCCGGTCCCATCGTGGAGGAGAGATAGACGCCGCGCAGATACTTGCCCTTCGCCGCGGCGGGCTTTGCTTTGATCACGCTGGTGATGACTGTGGTGGCGTTGTCAATCAACTTGTCGGAGGTGAACGAAATCTTGCCCACCGGAACATGCACCAGCGCTGTTTTATCGGTGCGGAACTCGACTTTACCCGCCTTGATCTCTCGAATCGCGTTGGCGACGTCGGTGGTCACGGTACCGGTCTTGGGATTCGGCATTAAACCGCGCGGTCCCAACACCTTGCCCAGCTTGCCAACGGAACGCATCATGTCCGGGGTGGCAATGACGGCATCGTAATCGATCCAGCCCTCTTTTTGAATGCGCTCGACAGTTTCTTCGCCGCCGACATAATCCGCGCCGGCTGCTTCCGCCTCGCGCTGCTTATCGCCGGTAGCGAGCACCAGCACCTTTTTCGACTTGCCCAATCCATGGGGAAGCACGACGGTGCCGCGCACCATCTGGTCCGCGTGTTTAGGATCGACGCCAAGCCGCAGCGTGACATCCACCGTCTCATCAAATTTCGCGAATTTGACCTTTTGCAGAAGCGGGACCGCCTCTGCAAGGGCATACGACCGCGGCTCGATCAGCTTGCGCGCGGCCTCAATCTTCTTGCCTGCTTTTATTGCCATATCATCTCGACCTTTCAAGTCTTCCACGGTGACTGCATGTTCCGCAGACTGTGGTGTTTTTAGCTGCTTGCTACTAACTTATAGCCAAGTACTTCCTGCGCCGCTGCTCTAGTGAGGGGCTAGTAGCCAGTAGCTAGCCGCTAGAAGCTTACGCCGTTACTTCGATCCCCATCGAACGCGCCGTTCCCTTGATGCTCTTGATCGCCGATTCAACCGATGCCGCATTCAGGTCTGGCATCTTCTGGGTCGCAATCTCCCGCACCTGCGCTTCCGTGACTTTGCCAACCTTATCTTTGACCGGATTACCCGCTCCCTTGGCAATACCCGCGGCGCGCTTCAACAAAATCGGCGCCGGAGGCGTCTTGGTGAAGAAGGTGAAGCTGCGGTCGGTAAACACGGTGATGACCACCGGGATAATCAATCCCGCCATCTCCTTGTTCTGCGTGCGCGCGTTGAACTGCTTGCA
>JBDTLH010000125.1:0-7182 GCA_039934875.1 Acidobacteriaceae bacterium
GCGGCGCTGATCACCGCGGGAATATTGAGGTAGCTCTCCGCCGAGCGCGGCGGCCCGATGCAGATTGCCTCATCGGCGAAGCGCACATGCAGCGAGTTGCGGTCCGCTTCCGAATAGATGGCGACGGTTTTTATGCCGAGCTCTTTGCAGGCGCAGATGACACGCAGCGCGATCTCTCCGCGATTCGCGATTAATACCTTATTAAACATTTTCTTGGCTGGAATTGAACATTTTGTTGGCTGAGGTCAGTCTTTACGGATGGTGAACAGTTGCTGTCCATACTCGACCGGCTGCCCGTTGCTGACGAGGCGCTTGACTATCGTACCCGCGAAATCGGACTCGATCTCATTCATGAGCTTCATGGCTTCGACGATGCAGAGCACCTGGCCGACACTGATGCGGTCCCCCTCTTTGACGAATGGCGGGGTGCCGGGCGAAGGACACTCGTAGAACGTGCCGACGATGGGAGACTTGACGATCTGAATATCCGCATCCGGAGCAGCAGTTGCAGGCGCGGCGGCAGCGGCGTGCGGCGCGGTGGGCGCAAGCGCGGGAGCGGAGGCATGAACGGCCGGCGCAGAATGGGCGATGGCCTGTGGCTGGGGCGCAGCCCTGCTCTGGCGCACCACCCGCACCTTCACATCGCCGCGCTCGTACTCAAACTCGGCAACGTCCTTCTCAATGAGAAACTCGATCAGCTCTTTAAGCTCTTTTTGATTCATTCTCTCCTGCCCTTATAAGGTGAGCAGCGATTTCGTGGTCGGCGTCAGCGTCTCGCATCCGCCGGAGGTAACCAGCACCATGTCTTCGATGCGCACACCGCCCTCATGAGGAATATACACACCCGGCTCAATAGTAATGACCATACCCTCCTGCAATTGCTCTGTCTGCTTCTTGCCCAGCCGGGGTGGTTCATGAATTTCCAGCCCCACGCCGTGCCCCGTCGAATGGGTAAAATATCTCCCCAGTTTGGCGCGCGTGAGCACCTTGCGCGCCGCGCCATCCACGTCGCCTGCTGTCGCTCCCGGCCTCACTGCCGCCTTGGCCGCCTCATGGGCTTCGAGTACGGCTTCATACATGCTGCGCTCCTTCGCGGACGGCCGCCCGATGAACACCGTGCGCGTCATATCCGAGCAATAACCCGCGAGTATAACACCGTAGTCCAGCACCACGAATCCGCGCTTAGGAATGCGCGCCGAGGATGCCACTCCATGCGGTAGCGCGCTGCGCTCCCCGGCGGCAACGATCGTCTCGAAGGACATGCCCTCGGCGCCGGCCATGCGGCAGGCGAATTCCAATTGCGCGGCAGCTTCGATCTCCGTCGCCTGCGGAGAGAGCGCCGCCAGTAGCCGTTCAAAGCATGATGATGCCAAATCTACTGCTTCGCGGATGCGGCGTATCTCTTCCCCATCTTTAATCATGCGCAGGCGGGATACCACTTCCGCTTCAGGATGTACCCGCAACACTGCCTGGCTCTGCTTAAGCAGCTTCTTGATCTGCGACGATTGTGCGAGAGTAACGTGCTCGGCTTCGACGATCACTCGCGACGCGCCATGGGCGGCGAGCCACGCCAACGCGCCCGCCATTGCCGCTTTCTTCCGCACCATCACCCGCGCGCCCGCCACTTCGCTGCGCGCCTGCGTGGTGTAGCGTCCATCGGTGAAGAACGCCAGCTTGCCCTTCGCCGTCGCCAGCACTCCGGAGCTGCCGGTAAATCCCGTCAAGTAACGCACGTTGGGCATGTGCGTGACCAGCATTGCGCCGGAGAGGCAGTCAAGCCACCGCCGCTGCCGCGATCTTATGAATTCCTGTTCACTCATGCCATCTCAGGATAAATATATGAGTAAATTTGTCATCCTGAGCAGCTTGACTCGCCTTGCAAAACAACTCCGCAATGGACGTCGTGCCCGACGCGATCTGCGCCGCTAAACTAAAATCAGGCTTCGACTGTAGTTTCTGAATTTTGTCATGCTGAGCGCAGCGAGTCGAAGCATCTTGCTCTGGGAAGCAGCGTCGATGTTTTGACCGCCCGACTGCCACAATCCTGTAGGCCGGGACAGCTCTGCGCAGTTGTAACCACTATCCCCCCACCGCCTTCGCCATCTTGCCGGCGATAATCTCGTCCCGCAGCATATCAATCAGCGCCACCGTCACCGACAGCATCAGGGGACCGATGAATATCCCCAGAAAACCGAACACCTCAATGCCGCCCAGGACCGATAAGATCAGCAGCAACGGATGCATCCCGACGTCGCCCTGCAAGATCCGGGCGCGCACTAAATTATCTGAGCCGGCGATTACGATCGTGCCCCACAGCAACAGCAGTATGGATTTCAACACGTATCCTTTGGCGAGCAGATAGAGCGCAATCGGGACCCACACAATCGCCGTGCCGACCACCGGAACCAGCGAGCCGATGCCGGTGAGCGCCGCCAGCATAGGCGAGGAGGGCAGCCCCAGGGCAAGGTAGCCCAGCGCCGAGAGTACCGCCTGCACGACCGCCACCGCCACCATGGCATAGAGGTTCGCTACAATCGATCTCCGTATCTCGCCAAAGAGCCGCTGCGAATGGCGCTCGCTGAGGGGCAACGCGAAGGCCAGAATGAATGACACCTGCTCGCCATCGCGGAACAGAAAAAAGAGAACAAAGAAGGTGATGATGGTTTTTCCCGCGATACCCGCGAGACTGCCCACCAGCACCGTTCCCGCGCCAAGAAGATAAGCGCTGGCCTGCCGCGGCAAGCCCTCGATAAAATACTTCAGTCTCGCGGCCCCCGCCATACCCAGGTCTCCGAATGGCTGCATCACCTCGGCCACCAGGTGTTCAGTAGCGGGCGCAAAGCCGCCCGGTGTATGGTTCTGCGCGGCCAGATACTCCCCCGCCTGCACCATCTCCGTGCTCACCACATAGGCAATCGCCGTGACGGGAATTAACACCAACAGAAACACCGCTAATGTGGACGCCAGGGCGGCCCAGTTCGGACGCTGCAGTCGCGCCAGCACCCGCCGGTGGAGCGGATACAAGCTGACCCCCAGAATGACGGCGAAGCATATCGGTTGCAGGAATGGCCACATTAAGCGGCAGACCAGCAGAAGACTGACCACCAGCGCGCTGATCAGGAACGTAAGCGTAATCGACCGCGGCTTCATGCTACCTTCCTTGCCGCATATTCTACTCTGAGGGCTACATGGTCGCTTGTGACGCCTTGCTGATGCTCACATCGCCGGTCCCGACATGCAGCTTCAGGCGGCGATGTCCCGGTCCCGTCCAGTGCATCGTCTTGCCTAGAAAGCCCTTCTGCGTCGCCTCGAAAGGCCCGCCGCTCACGTCCCCGATGTTGGTCGATGCGGTGACCTCTGCAAAGGCGTCTGGATCGGCGACTTCAATCCGTAGATCTCCGATGGTTAGGGAGATATCCTCGTCACCCTGGAACGCGCCGAACGATGCGTCTCCGACGGATATATGCGCGGCGATATCGCTCTTCTGCGGCAGCTCGATGGTGAAGTGGACGTCGTTGTTGCCGGTATGCGGACCGCTGGTCGTTACCCGCGCCTCATTCCCCGAGACGGTGACTTCAGCGTGGGAGCGGGCTGCCGTCCGCCCCGTCCAGGTTACAACCACCTCGTCGCTGCCGCCGGGCACGATCTTGTAGTCGCCAACGCCGAGGTCCATGCGGACACTTCTTTGTCCCGTCCCTGTGCCGGAAAATTTCGCCTCCGCGCGGTGCTCCTGCGCCGCCAGCGGCAAGGCGCTCGCCAGCAGCAAACCGGCCGCCCACAATACTTGCTTATTCATATGCGCTGATACGCAGCCCACTGCCGTCCGGTTCCGTGATCGATCCCCGTCATCCCAGGATTTGTGGAACTTGCACCTGATTCCGCGTGCTTCGTGAAATTTGTCGAAATCCAGCTTGGAAATTCGCTATAGTACGCCATGGTGAAAACAGCCGGGAACCCTATTTCAACCATCCTCGTTGCGGGGCTGGTCGCTGGGACGCTAGATATTACTGCCGCCTTTATCCAGTGGGCGCTGCGTGGCGTCGGTCCCACGCGCATTCTAAAAGGAATCGCCAGCGGACTTCTCGGTAAGAGCGCTCTTCACGGCGACGGGGCCATAGCCGCGCTCGGCCTTGGCCTGCACTTTCTTATCGCTATCAGCGCCGCCGCCGTATTCTACCTTGCCAGCCGCCAACTCCCGTTCATGAGGCACAGACCCGTGGTTGCGGGAGCGCTCTATGGCATTGCCGTTTACTTTTTCATGTACTTCATCGTCATCCCGCTCTCGCGCACCTCCACCCGCTACACGCCTGCCCTTATAGCCATTGCTATATTGATCCATATCTTCTGCATTGGACTTCCCATCTCGCTGATCGTCGCGCGCTTGTCCCCAGAACGGGCTGAGGCGGACACGGGCTGAGGCGAACCGTTCCCTTGCGCGTTGGCTTTGTGAGTTGCTTTAGCTCGTGACGCGTGACTCCTTAGCTCTCGTGAGTTGCTTTAGCTCGTGACGCGTGACCCCCTTAGCTCTCTGCGCCACTGGCATTACAATCCTTCCATGCTGCGCAAGTCACTCGCCGCTCTTGGTCTTCTACTCGCTGCGTTTGCCCAAACCTCTCCCTCTCGCGAAGCCAAAGAGCAGCTCGCCGACTTGCGCCAGCAGGCAATTGCCGCGCGCAAATCCGGCGATAAGCAGGCGCGGCTTGCGGCGGTGCTCAAGATCGAGAGGCTGCTCAACGGTGAGCCTCACGTGGTCGCGAACCTGGCTCAGATATACGCCGCCGCGGGAGACACGGACCGCGCCCTCGCCGCCGTGAGCCAAATCGCTGCCCTGGGTCAAGCCGATGATGGCCTGCTGCAAGACCCTGCCATTGCCGCCCTCAACAAGTCTCCGCAATTTGTTGCGGTAATGAAACGCTTTGCAGAAAATAAAATGCCGGTCTCCCGTGCGACGACCGCGTTCGTTCTCGCTGGTCCCCGCATTCTCGCCGAAGACATCGACTACGATCCCCACAGCAAATCTTTTCTCATCACCAGTGTGCTTGAGGACAAGATCATCCGTGTCACGCGGGAAGGCAAGGCGACCGATTTTGCGCAGTCGCCGAGCCGCTGGCCCATGCTGGCCATCAAAGTGGACGCCCCACGTGACGTGGTGTGGGCGACGGAGGTTGCCATGGAGGGTTTCGCCTCCGCGCCGAAATCCGACTGGGGACGCTCCGCGCTCGTCTGCTTTGATCTGCATAGCGGCAAGTTGCTGCGCCGCATCGCAGGCCCGGCGAAGTCTGCTCTCGGCGATATTGCGTTGACCGCTGAAGGAGACGCCATCGTCAGCGACGGCGCGGGCGGAGGGGTTTATCGCGCGCGCAACGTCGCGGGCGGTCAACTGCAACGCATCGACGGCGGAGACTTCCTCTCGCCGCAAACGCCGGCCATCGCTTACGACGGCAAACATGTCTTTGTGCCGGACTATGCGCGTGGCATCGCCCTGCTCGATCCCGCGACGAAACAGGTGCAATGGCTCGATGGCGAGAAGAAGTATGCGTTGAATGGCATCGACGGACTTTACTACAACCACAACTGGTTGATCGCCACCCAGAACGGGAGCTCGCCCGAGCGCGTCATCCGCTTTCGCCTCGACCCCACGCAGACCCGCATCATGTCAGAAGAGATCATCGAGCGCGCGACGCCGACCCTCGGCGACCCTACGCATGGAGTGGTGCTGGGAGACGATTTCTACTACATCGCCAACTCCGGCTGGAGCGAACTCGACGAACACGGCAATGTGAAGGCTGGATCGAAGCTCTCGCCCGCGCGGGTCATGCGGTTCAAGCTGCGGTGAAAGTCTAACTTATGCCCTTCAGGCTTCGCTCTGACTATTTCTGTGCCCCACTCTGGGATTTACGCCGGACGGAAAATGGTCATCGCCGTTTCTCCGGTTCCTAAGGGTAACCACAAGTACGCTGGCAGTAATGTTTCTAAACCCGCGTCGTCGATTGCGAGAAGCGCTCTACGAGATTCGAATAGTCCTTCTTTTCGACGCCGTGAACGTTCTTGTTGTACTCGTCCACCTTGCTCGAATAGTTCATGGAGCAGAATTTGGGGCCGCACATGGAACAGAACGCGGCTTCCTTGTAATAGTCGTCGGGCAGGGTCTCATCATGCATGGAGCGGGCAGTGCCAGGATCGAGCGAGAGCTCGAACTGCTTCTCCCAGTTGAAGGTGTAGCGGGCGTAGCTGATGGCGTCGTCACGGTCGCGCGCGCCCTTGCGGTGGCGGGCCACATCGGCGGCGTGGGCGGCGATCTTGTAGGCGATGATGCCGTCCTTCACGTCCTTTTCGTTGGGCAGCCCCAGATGCTCTTTGGGAGTAACGTAGCAGAGCATCGAAGCGCCGTACCATCCGATCATAGCTGCTCCGATGGCGGAGGTGATGTGGTCATAGCCTGGAGCTATATCGGTCACCAGCGGCCCCAGGGTGTAGAAGGGAGCGCCGTCGCACCATGCGACCTCTTTTTCGACCTGCTCCTTGATCTTGTCCATGGGCACATGGCCGGGACCTTCGATCATGACTTGCACATCCTGCTTCCACGCTTCCTTGGCGAGCTGGCCAAGCGTGCGGAGCTCGGCGAACTGCGCCTCGTCGCTCGCGTCCGCCAGACAGCCGGGACGCAAACCATCGCCTAATGAGTAACTTACGTCATACTTCTTAAGGATTTTGGTGATGTCGTCGAAGCGCTCGTAGAGAAAATTCTGCTTGTTGTGGTGCGCCATCCACTGCGCCAGAATCGCGCCGCCGCGGCTGACGATGCCGGTGATGCGCTTGGCCACCAGCGGCAGATATTGAATCAGCACGCCGGCGTGGATGGTCATGTAATCCACGCCTTGCTGCGCCTGCTCTTCTATAACTTCCAGCAATAGATCGGCGTTCAAGTCTTCGATGCGCTTCACCCGCGACACCGCTTCATAGATGGGCACGGTGCCGATGGGCACTGGGGAGTGGCGCAGTATCTGCTTGCGAATGTGCGGGATATCGCCGCCGGTCGAGAGGTCCATGACGGTATCGGCGCCATAGTGGACGGCGGTGTGCAGCTTGGTCAGCTCTTGCGCGACATCGGAAACAACTGAAGAATTGCCGATATTGGCGTTGATTTTGCATAAAGATTCGACGCCGATGCACATGGGCTCG
>JBDTLH010000126.1:0-6157 GCA_039934875.1 Acidobacteriaceae bacterium
CCAACTTCGACCATAACGTTCTCGTTCGCGAACCGGAGAGCGACAGCACCATCTCCGCCCAGCAACTCTCAGTGCTGCCCTATCCCGCTGGATCACCCGCTTCCGCCTCCCCCGGATCCATCTCCCAGATCATCGCCACCGGAGAAGTCAAACTCGATCAGCCCGGCCGCCGAGCCACCGGAGAGCGCCTCCTCTACGACTCCCAAGACGCCAAATTTGTTCTGACCGGAGCCCCCAACGCCCCCCCTTGCATTTTTGATGCCGAACATGGCTCCGTCACCGGAGATTCGTTGACCTTCTATAGTCGCGATGATAGAGTGCTGGTAGAAAGTCACGGAAAACGCACCGTTACCCACACCAAGCTTGTTTCAAAAAAATGAATGCAAATCCTTTCGACCGACGACCTAGGTAAGGCCTATCGCAGGCGACGGGTGGTGAGCGGCATCAGCCTTCGCATTCAACAAGGCGAAGTGGTCGGCCTCCTGGGACCAAACGGGGCCGGCAAAACTACTACTTTTCACATGATTGTGGGGCTGGTTCCCCCCGATCAGGGTCGCATTCTGCTGGACGGAAGCGAAATCACCTCCGTTCCCATGTACTTAAGGGCTCGTAACTACGGAATTAGTTACCTGCCCCAGGAACCTTCGATCTTTCGTAAGCTCTCGGTCGAAGACAACATCCTCGCCGTCCTCGAAGCCCAGAAACTTACCTGGGAATCGCGTCGCGGCAAACTTGAACAGCTCCTGGACCGCCTCGGACTCGAAAAAATCCGTCGCTCTCCCGGTTACGCTCTCTCCGGCGGTGAACGCCGCCGTGTGGAAATCGCCCGCTGCCTGTGCATAAACCCGTCCTTTATCTTGCTGGACGAGCCTTTCTCAGGCATTGACCCCATCGCCGTACTCGACCTCCAAAGGATAATCTTCGATCTGAAGGCCAACGGCATCGGAGTGCTCATCACCGACCACGCGGTTCGGGAGACACTCTCGGTTACCGATCGCGCCTACATCATCAACGAAGGCCAGGTACTATTCTCCGGCACACCGGAGCAGCTCAGCAGCAATATCGAAGTCCGCCGCGTCTATCTCGGCGAAAGTTTCTCACTCATTTAGCTCGTCACCGTCACTCGAAAGGAGGAATTGGGAACCCTCAATTCGCGGAACTGCCGGAAGCGCCATTCTCGTCCTGAGCACGGCGAAACATCTCGCCTCCGCGATACGCAAACTCCCCTTCGTCTATCAGGGCAGGCATGCGAATTGTCCCATCAACCCATGACCCTCCTTCAGCCCAGGCTCAATCTCAAAGTCTCCCAGAAGCAGATACTGACCCCTGGCCTCGTTCAGATGGTCAGTGTCCTTGCGCTCAACAAAATCGAGCTCAAGGAGATGATTAATAACGAGCTCACCGAAAATCCCGTCCTCGAAGAGCTCGATACCACCGTTCCCATCCTCGACGACGTGGACCACCAGCGCGACCTCGAGCCCCCCTCCGAGCCCACCGTCAGCGTGGAAACCGGCGAAGCCAAAGATCCCTTCGACGAAATCGACTTCGGCTCCTACTTCCAGGATTACCTCGACCCCGGTTACCGCAATCCCATTGAGCTCGAGGACCCCGACCGCCCCTCCTTTGAACACTTCCTCTCCAGCCCCACCACCCTGATTGACCATCTGATGTGGCAGCTCGGCGCCATGATTATGCGCGACGAAGTCCGCACCGCCGCCGAACTCATCATCGGCAACCTCAACGAAGACGGCTACCTGATCGCCTCCGACGAAGAGTTGCTGGCCCTTACCCAGCACCAGCCGCTCCCCGTCGAAGCCATTGCCAGGTCCGCCGCCGATCGTCCTCCGGAAAGGGCTCTGCAAATCGTCTGCTTCGAGGGCAAAGAAGTCGTCACTCTCGCCACCCTGCGCGAGGCCCTTGAAATCGTCCGCCAGATGGACCCCATCGGCGTCGCCGCCCGTACCCTCCGCGAATGCCTGCTCGCCCAACTCCGCAATCAACATCGCATTTGGCAAAAACACGCCACCCCCGCGGCGAAGCACAACGGCTCCGCCCAGGCCGCCCTCAACGAAGAGCAAGTGATCCTCGACGCAATCGCCATCGTGGACGACCACCTGCAAGCCATTCAGGCGAAGCAGTTCCGTGAGATCGCCCGCGCCATCTCCCGCCCCGTCGCCGCCGTGCAGACCGCGCTCGATTTCGTCCGCACCCTCGATCCCAAGCCCGGCTCCCGCTATAACAACAACAGCGCCCGCCTCATCGAGCCCGACGTGGCCTTCGTCAAGCACGGCGACGAGTTCCTCGTCGTCATGAACGACGACGACCTCCCCACCCTTCGCCTCAACGGCTCCTATCGCAAGTTGCTCAACCCCGGGACCTCCGAGAAAGAGGTCCGCAACTACGTCAAAGAGCGCTTCAAATCCGCCGTCCAGCTCATCCGTAATATCGAGCAACGCAAGCAAACCATTCTGAAAGTCTGCTACTCCATCATCACCCGCCAGGGAGAGTTCCTCGAGCGCGGCCTCGACCACATCGCTCCCATGATGATCAAAGACGTCGCCGAAGAGATCGGGGTCCACCCCTCCACCGTCAGCCGCGCCGTCGCCAATAAATACGTTCATACCGTACAGGGCGTCTTCGAGCTGCGCTACTTCTTCTCTGAATCGGTGGGCGGCCCCGAGGGCGGCGCCACCTCGCTCATGGTCCTCAAGCGCCGCGTCGGCCAGCTCATCGAGCAGGAGGACCCCGCAAAGCCTCTCACCGACGAACAGATCACCCAGCTCCTGCGCACTCAGGGCATCAACGTCACCCGCCGCACCGTCGCGAAATACCGCGAAGACCTGCGCATCCCCAGCACCCACCAGCGCCGCATCAAAAAATAATTGTCAAATTGTTGAATTCATAAATCATCGTTTGCCAGTTTGCCAGTTTGCCAGTTTGCCAATTCGCCAATTCGACAATTCCCAATTCGACAATGATCTCCTACTCCGCCCGCCAGTTTGAAATCACCCCCGCGCTCAAGCGCCAGGTCGAGTTGGCCCTCACCAAAATCCAGACCATCCTCGGCATTCACCGCTTCGACGACATCACTCTTTCCGTCTTCCTCTCCGCCTCCAGCCGCACCGTCAAAGCCGAACTCCACGCCACCCTCGCCAACCACAAACTATCCGCCGAGGCCTCCGCCGGAGACGGTACCTCCGCCCTCGCCTCCGCCCTCGAAAAACTTACCAATCAAACCCATAAATTGCGCAGCCGCATGGTCGGCGAGAAGCGCCGCACCCGCAAAGCCCAGGAGAAGGAAGAGAAGAACGAGCGCACCCACTCCGCCACCCTCGAAGCCCAACAAGCTCCTCGCGATAAAGAAATCGTCGGCGTCACCGCCGTCGGCATGACTACCGTCCCCGTCGTCGTCCACGACTTCCCCGCCCGCGTCAAAGTCACCGAAACCCACATCGTTAAATCCGACAACGCCGTCGCCAAAAAACGCATGTCCATCGAAGAAGCGGTCAAAGAGATGGAATTCCGCGACCAGGACGTCTTCGTCTTCCGCGACCCCAAAGGCAAACTCAACGTCCTCTACCGCACCCGCGAAGGCCGCCTCGAGCTCATCGAAATCCCCTAAGCAGACTCTGATTAAATGGAGGGTCGGCGATTAACTGGAGGGTCGGCGCCCTCGCCGACCTGCCCAACGCACCTTGTTCAGAATTTCCCTAACCAGCCTTCAGACCTCAGCCGCAAGCTCGCAGGATTAGACTTGCCATTGACCAATCCTGACCCAGGGTTTACCGTACAATCTCTGGCCAAAATTGAACCTTCCTTTGGACCCCTATGGATCTTCGCCAGACAGTTGCCTTCTCCGATCACTGGGCCGCCAGGTCCCTGAAAGCCGTGTATCGCGCACCGCGGCGGTTCAGCATACCCGCCCCGCGCTTCCTCATCATTCCTTTGCGGGCCGCGTATGAGTTCCTGCGCGGCATCGCATATTTCCTGCTGCGGGTATTTTGGGCGGAGCCGATGTTCAAGTCCTATTGCACCCGCTATGGCAAGAATTTGCACACTGATATCTTCGCGCCCTGGATCGAAGGCAAAGGCGAAATCATCGTCGGCGATGGATTTTCGCTGTTGGGAAAATGCAGCTTCAAGTTCGCCGCAAGATACGCGCACCCTCCGCGCCTTCTCGTCGGAGACCACACCGGCTTCGGCCACCTTTGCAGTTTCACTGTCGGCAAGGAAATCCGCATCGGCAAGCACTGCCGCATCGCCTCCGGCGTGATCATGTTCGACGCCTCCGGCCATCCCCTCGATCCCGCCTCGCGCCTCCGCGGAGACCCAGCGCCCAGCGACGATGTCCGGCCCATCTCCATCGGCGATAATGTATGGATTGGAAGAGGAGCAGCCATTTTTCCCGGAGTCACCATCGGAGATAACTGCGTAATTGCTGCATATTCCGTGGTGATCGGGGATGTGCCTCCCAACACTATCGTCGCCGGGAACCCGGCCCGTAAAACAGGAGTTCTCGCCCATGCCCAGCACGCCTGAAACTGAATCTGCGGTAACACGGTCCGCGGCCACGCTCGATACCGTCATGCAGATCATTCAGCAGAATGGCAAGATCACCACCTTGATGCCGGCCCAGGATTTCTATGACGCGGGCCTCACCTCGCTTGCTTCGCTCACCCTGCTGCTCGATCTCGAAGAGAAGTTCAACATCAGCATCCCCGATGATCGCTTCATAGAATGTCGCACTGCCGAAGCGGTAGCCAAACTGATCGGCGAGGTCCAATCGTGAAATCACCATCCTCTTTGGCCCAACGCGTGTCGGTCATGCTCGACCAGCCCGCCACGGAGATGGCGCAGGAAGAACTGCCAAAACAAATCGCTTTTCTGGCGCAGGGCATTCGCGAGATACGCTTTTCCGGCGACGGGCGCGAGGTGAGCTTCGCCCTCGATTCCGAGCCACAGCCCGAATTGCAGGAGCTGGTGCGTGACGCCGCCCGCCGTATGCAGCGCGGACTCCGCCAACTCAAGCGCAAGATCGTATTCAGCTCCTCCCGCATGGCGTCGCCCCGCTTCAAACCAGTCGAAAACATCTCCGGCGTACATGCCTTCGCCACCGGGATCGTCGCGCTTGAAGGCCTGCCGCTCAAACTCTTCCGCTACTTCGACCGCTCTTTCATCGAATTCGGCAAGCGCTGGAACCCCGCTCCGCTGATGACCCCCACGTTGATCCCCTCCGACGTGCTGGCAAAGTGCGATTACTTCCGCTCCTTTCCCCATAATGTCACCTTCGCCTGCCATCTCACGGAAACCGCGGAGAACATCGCCGGCTTTCGCGCCCACTATCAAGAGATGGACCATCTCGATGATCAAGCCGTCTCGCACCTCGCCACTCCCGAGGCCTGCCTCTCCCCCGCCGTCTGCTATCACACCTATTGCCTCAACCAGAACAAGACGCTTCCCGCCGAGGGGCTGGCGTATGAGATCGTCGGCAAGTGTTTCCGCTATGAGGCCAGCAACCTGACTGACCTGCGCCGCCTCTGGGACTTCACCATGCGCGAGATCGTATTCCTCGGCGAGCGCGAGAGCATCTTGGAAAAACGCGCGGAGTCGATCACCGACATGGGTCGTTTTCTGGAGGAGCACGAGCTTGCCGGGGAGATTCGCACCGCCAGCGATCCCTTCTTCGTCGCCCCCGACGCAATCTCGAAGACCTACTTCCAACTCAGCTCGGAGACCAAATTCGAGATCTCGCTGCTGCTTCCCAACAACGAACGCGTCGCGGTGGGTTCACACAACTATCACTCCGACTTCTTCGGGCGCGCCTTCAACACCACCGTCGAGGGGCATGGCGCAATGCACAGCGTCTGCGTCGCCTTCGGGCTGGAGCGCTGGGTGCACGCCTTCCTGCAGCAGCATGGCGACGACATCAACCAATGGCCCGCCGTGGTCCGCACGGCTACGGAGTTTGCGCAAGAACAACGCGCTCAGAATACGTCAGTGTAGGCGGCAAAGTTCAGCGCCAGCGCGCCAGCAATTTTCCTTGCGGAGAAAACTTCACGACGCTCAATCCATCGGCCGCGTAAAAGTTTCCTGCAGCATCCACAGCTAAGCTGGAGGGGTCTTCTGTAAACAACACATTGCGCTCTGAATCGGAAAT
>JBDTLH010000127.1:0-4008 GCA_039934875.1 Acidobacteriaceae bacterium
ACACTTCCGCAATAAAGAGAATACCTATGATTAAGCTGACCGGAACTGTGGGACCAAACGGTAAATATCTGGTCACGGGGATGCCGGTCGATACGCACACTCACACCGTACTCAAGATCGTCTTTGAAAACAGCACGGCGGGAACCAATCTCGCGCTGTGCGCGGGCACCGACGCGGATTTCAATGCGGGCAATTCCGGGCTTTTGCTCTCCGATTCCGGGGGCCCGGGCTTTCAATTTCTGACGATCATCGATACCCATCGGCTCGCCGGCAAAATCATATACGTATTGCGCGCGGTAGGGACTGCGGATGCGCACTTCACGCTGACGGTGGAGTGACAAGTGACGAGCGACCCTGCAAATGCGTCCGATGATTGAGGTATCATCAGCATCAGTAGATGCGAGGTGAAGCGTGGCGACGACTACCTACATTCCGGTCGAGCAATATCTCCACTCCACTTATGAGCCGGATGCGGAATATGTGGATGGCGAGATTCAGGAGCGTTCCGTGGGTGAATTTGATCATTCTGCGTGGCAGTCGGAAATCGTAGTGTTCTTCTCCATGCACCGTCAAGAATGGAACGTAAGAGCATTTACCGAGCTAAGGGTGCAAGTCGCACCATCGCGGTTCCGCGTACCCGACGTGACCATATTGGAGAACACCTCTCCTTTGCGGGAGATGGAGCAGATCATCCGCACGCCTCCGATTGCGGTCTTCGAGATACTGTCTCCGGAAGACACGATTGCTCGTACCATGGTGAAGCTCGAAGATTATGAAAAGATGGGCATCCAGACCATTCTGGTGGTCGATCCCAAGGGCCCGAAGTATCGATATGAGCATGGCAGTCTGGAATTGCTGGACAAGGCCACCTTGGAGCTGGCGGGTAGCAAGTGCATGGTGGATTTCGGGGAGATTGAAAAGCTGCTGGAATAAGGGACCGTGGTCAAGCCCGCCCGGGGGCTATAATCGCGCCCATGTTCCGATTCCTCTGCTTGCTGTTGCTCGCGCTTCCCTTATGCGCTGAAACCCATCTCGTGCTGCTGGGGACGGGGAACCCGCGTCAACTGCCGGAGCGTTCCGGTCCGGCCAGCGCGGTGGTTTACAACAACTTTGCGTATCTCTTCGATGCCGGACCAGGGGTGGTGCGGCGCGCCGCGGCGGCGGCCACGCAGCGCAATATTCCGGCGCTGGCTCCGGCGCAATTGCGGCGTTTGTTTCTGACTCATCTGCACTCCGACCATACGCTGGGACTGCCCGACCTGATCTTCAGTTCGTGGACGGTGGGAAGGCGCGAGCCGCTGGATATCTATGGGCCGCCGGGGACGCGCGCGATGGTGGAGCACATCGAGGCGGCCTGGAAAGAGGACATCGATATTCGCACGCACGGCCTGGAGCACGCGAACGATGCGGGCTACCACGCCATTGTGCATGAGATCGCGCCGGGATATGTCTATCGCGAGGGGCTGGTGACCATCACGGCGGTCCCGGTGCACCACGGGTCATGGGCGCACGCATATGGTTATCGCATTGAAACGCCGGACCGGGTGATTGTGATCTCCGGGGACACTTCGCCGGTGGCGTCGCTGAGCGAGGCGTGCAACGGATGCGACATCCTGTTGCACGAAGTGTATCCGCTGGACGGGATTGACCAGGACGCGCACCGGGAGGATTGGCCGAAATATATGAAGCAATTTCATACCTCAACCGAGGAACTGGCGGAGATTGCCACCAAAGCGCATCCCAAACTGCTGGTGCTTTATCATGTGTCGATCACGCGGCCCGGACCGCAGGACCCGGCAGTGGTCCTCGATGAGATACGCAAGACGTATAAGGGAGCGGTGGTGATGGGGAATGATCTTGATGTGTATTGAGATTGTAGTTCTGAGCATTTAGCAGTCAGCATTGAGCGCTCGGGTGAGCGCTTGCTGAAGGTTGAACGCTGACCGCTTCTCTTCCTACTTCAACTCCGCTGTCAGTTTGTCAAGATAATTCGCCTCGCGCTCGATCGCCTGGCTCACGAGCACAATCTGCTGGTTGGCTTCGGCGTAGCGGTCTTGTTCAATAGCTTCGCGGATGCCGGGGAGGGTCTTGGCACCGTATCCTGTGTACCAGCCGGGTGCGTAGATCAGGTGCTTGTACCAGGAACGGCGTGGCAAGCCAGCGTCGTCGGTGAGCATGCGCTCGGCGCCAATGAGCTCTTGATTTACCTGCTTCAGCGCTTCGGGCGAACGCGCCTTGGTTTCATCGGCGGCGGCTGTGTCATAGGCGGCCGCGCTTTTCTTGAGGTTGTCGAGCGCTTTGTCGAGCGGCGCGAAATTCAGTTGCGGCGGAATTGGCTTCTTCTCCGGCGGATAGGTGGGGCGGCGTGGGTCGGAGACTGCCTCATACACCCCTTCGGTGATATTGCGGTCGGTGTCAGTGATGGATTGGCGGCGCTCGTCGGCGAGCTTCTGCACCTCGTCGGCATATTGGCGGATGGTTTCGCTAAGATTGGTGAACTTGTAGGGGAGTAGGTCGGCATCGGCCATGCGCATGACCATGCTGCCGGCGGTTTGCGAGAGCGCGCGGCCATAGACGAAATTGGTATCAGAGAAGTGCGTGAACCAGTAGAAATCGTCATAGATGGAGTGATAGATGCCGCCATCATCCTCGCCTCCGTAGCCGATATTGAGCGTCGCCATCCCGATATGATCGAGGAAGACGGTGAAATCGCTGCCTGAGCCGAGCGCTCCGATGTGCAGGTCGGCGCGATTGTGCGCATCCTTCTTCGCCTCTGGAGTGCCGCGGGTCAGGGCCGCCGCCTGCATGCGCTTCCAGACCGGGATGTTCTTTTCAGGATCGGTGATGTCGCGCGCGGTCGCGTTGACCAGCGATTCGAGCGAGTGTGAGCCTTCGGCGCCGAGAAAGCCGCGCCCGTTGCCGTCGGAGTTGATATAGATGGCTCCGTGCTGCTTGAGTTCGTCGGCGTGTTGCTCGCCCCACTCGGTCGAGCCCAGCAGCATGGGCTCTTCGCCGTCCCACGCGGTGTAGATGATGGTGCGGCGCGGCTTCCATCCCTGCTTGACCAACTCGCCCAGCGCGCGCGCCTCCTCAAGCAGGGCGACCTGTCCGGAGATCGGGTCCTCCGCGCCGTTCACCCATCCGTCGTGGTGGTTGCCGCGCACGATCCACAGATCAGGCTCGGTGGAGCCATGCAGGGTGGCGATGATGTCGTTGACTGGTTTGATGTCCCAGTTGGATTCGACCTTGAGGTGCACCTTCGCCGGGCCGGGGCCGAGGTGGTAGGTGATGGGCAGCGCGCCGCGAAAGGCTTTGGGAGCGACGGGGCCGGCAATCGCGGCCAGCAGCGGCTGCGCGTCGCCGTATGAGATGGGCATGGTGGGTATCTTGGAGATGGTCGGAGCGTCGGCGAGCTTGAGGCGCTTGGCGTTTTCCGTCGCGCCGATGCCGGGGGTGAGCGGATCGCCGGGATAGAGCGGCATATCCATCACGCTGCCGCGCTGCACGCCTTGATTAGGGCGCATCGGTCCCTCGGGAAAGACTTCGCCCGGGCCATATCCATCGTCGGCGGGTTCGGAATAGATCAGGCATCCGACGGCGCCGTGTTCGGCGGCGATCTTGGGCTTAATGCCGCGCCAGGAGTTGCCGTATTTCGCAAGTACGATTGCGCCTTTGACCGAGACACCATGGCGCGCGAGTTCGTCATAATCGGCTTCGAGGCCGTAGTTGACGAAGACCAGCGGTGCGGTCACATCGCCATCACGCGAATAGGCATTGTAGGTGGGCAACTGCTCGCTCTTCTGGCTGGAGGTGGGGTCTTGCGGGAACGCCGGCTCTTCGAGCTTCGCGATATAGTGCGTGGGCGCGACCAGTTCGACTACCCGCGTTTTAGGCGTAGGGAAGAGCACGTGGAAGGTTTCGATATGCGCGTCCCATCCCCATTGTTTGAATTGCGCGAGGATCCACTCGGCGTTCTCTTTGTCATAGGGCGACCCTACGTGGTGGGGG
>JBDTLH010000128.1:0-7670 GCA_039934875.1 Acidobacteriaceae bacterium
ACAATTGCACGTAGCGCGCCTCCTTAGTCCCCGGCGCGCGCGGCAAGACCTTCACCAGGGGTGGATCAAGCTCGCACATGCGCTGCAAAGTGGATTGCACATCGCTGAGCTCTTCGAAGCGGAACATGCGTTCGGTGCGGCCGCGCAGCTCCCCGGCGGTCTGCGGGCCGCGCAGCAGCAGCACACAAAGAACAGCCGTCTCGCGACGCCCTAAGTTGAAAGCATCCTGCAGGTAATGCTCGAATTTCTCCACCCTGCCGTCGCAGCGCGCGGGCCCCCCCAATCCCCTTTCGCCAAGAGAATTCAGCGCATCGCGGACCGCACTTTGATCGAGCTCCATCGCCGGCTCGCGGTTCGACTTCTGATTGCAAGCGTTCACCAGCGCGTTCAGTGAGAGCGGATAGTACTCCGGCGTCGTAGTCTCTTTTTCCAGCAACGCGCCCAGCACGCGCACTTCAACATCAGTCAACAGGTTTTCGAGTAGAAGCATTCCACCTCTCCCTCAAATTGTAGTCGCGAACTTCTTTCAAATCTCCTGTTCGGATGCGCTTCAGGGCGACCTCAGGCGCGCCCCCGTTTGACAACGCACCTCAATTTGTTCACTATGCTGAGAACGAATCCGGATTACCCGCGAGGTACCATGCGACTGCCAGCCATCGTTTCTGTGTTGCTTCTGTTCTGTTCATCACTCTGCTTCGCTCAGTCATTCCGCGGTGGAATTCTGGGGACCGTCACCGACAAGACCGGGGCTTCAGTGGCCGGCGCGCAGGTCATAATCCTCAATCCACAGACCGGGCTCACACGCACCGTCACTACCGATGACCGGGGCAACTACACCGCGCCGGAGCTGCCGCTGGGCAACTATTCGGTCACCGTCAAGAAGATTGGGTTCCGCAGTGAGACCGTCAAGAGTGTCGCAGTCGTGGTCTCCGCAAATACCGCAGCCAATGTGACGCTGGTGCCGGGCGAGGTGGACCAGGTGGTTGAGGTCACGGCGGCAGCTCCGCTGGTGGAAACCACGGCGGACACGCAGGGCGGCACCATTCAAGGCCAGCAGGCGGAGCAACTGCCAGTAAACGGCGGCGACTTCATCAAGCTGCTCACGCTGGTCCCGGGGGCCACCGGCGATCCCTCGCAGGCGGGCGATTCGCCGGGCTCGTTCGGTCTCTTCAGCGTCAACGGCAGCCGCGGACGCTCCAATAATTATCTGCTCGACGGCACTGACATGAATGACGGATACCGCAACCTGCCCGCGATCAATGAGGCTGGCGTCTTCGGCACTCCGGCGGTGGTGCTGCCCATCGAAGCCATCGCCGAAGTCCCGGTCATCAGCGGCGCGGAGGTGGAATACGGGCGCAACTCCGGAGCCATCGTCAACCTGGTAACCAAATCCGGCACCAATACCCTGCATGGCAGCGCCTATGAGTTCTTCCGCAACAACGCGCTCGACGCCCGCAATTACTTCAATAGCAAACCGCTGGCCCAGGACGCCTTCCACAACAACCAGTTCGGCGGATCGCTGGGCGGCAAGATCGTCCGTGACAAATCGTTTTTCTTCATCGCCTATGAAGGGCAGCGCGAAAAGGTCGGCATACCGAGCATTGCCACCGTCCCCTCGGCGGCAGACATTGCCACCGCAACCGCCGACAACGGCGGCGTGGTGAATCCGGTGATCGCGCAACTGTTGGCGCGCAATCCCTGGCCCGCGCCCAACCTCGGAGGCAACAGCCTGGAGGCGAGCACGCTCGGCTCCAACCGCGTGGATAGTGTGATCGGCAAGATCGATCAGCATATCGGCAACAATGACACGCTCTCCGCCCGCTATTTCTTCGGCGACAGCGATCAGAGTTTCCCCCTGGCGCTGCTCGGGGGAAATGTACTGCCGGGCAACAACACCACCACCCCCACCCGAGTGCAGGTGCTCTCGCTCTCCGCGATCCACATTATCTCGCCCAGCCTGCTGCTGGAAATTCGCGGCGGATGGAACCGCTACGCGCAACAATTTTTGCCCGAAGACCACGCCTTTGATCCGAACAGCATCGGCCTCAATACCACCACAAATCCCGCGGATTTTGGGCTTCCGGTGATCGCGGTCAGCGGCTTTGCCACTATCGGCTCCAATGCCTCCCTCCCCCGCGGCCGCGTGGATACCAACTGGCAATACTTTACCAACCTCTCTTATTCCCAGGGTGCGCACAACTACAAGTTCGGCTATGAGTTCCGCCGCACTTTTGTAAATGGTTTCTTCGATGCCGGACATCGCGGCAAACTCAGCTTCAGCAGCCTGGATAATTTCATCGCCGGCAACATCAGCAGCGGAAGCCAGTCCATGGGCTATTCCACGCGCGACACCCACCAGAACAACCACGCCCTTTATGCGCAGGACAGTTGGAAGGTGACGCGCCGCCTCACCATCAACTATGGCGTGCGCTGGGATTATTACGGCGTAATCGGCGAACAGAAGGACCGCTTCAGCCTCTTCGATACGACCACGGCCGGCCTCCTCGTTCCCAAGCAGCTTTATCCGCGCGACTTCGGAAACTATGCGGTCCGCGGCAGCTTCGCCTACGACCTTACCGGATCCGGCAGGACCGTGCTGCGCGCTGGAGGCGGCGAATTTTACGATGCTTTCTCGCAGGATTTCTTTGTCGGACAACTGCCCTTTAATACCTCGAATGCAGGCGTAGGCTATAACGGAATCGGAGTTGCGCCGATCCTCTTTAGTTCACATCCGATTGCAACGTTGGTTCCGGGACAGCCGGTATTCGCGGCCAGCGCCTTCTCCGCGTCCGATGTCTCCACGGTCGACCAAAAGTTGCGCACACCGCGCTACAAGAACTACAACGTGAACATCGAGCGCCAGCTCACTTCATATTCCGCCATCGACATCGCCTACGTGGGATCAGTGGGACGCAATCTCTTCCGCTTCCGCGACATCAACCAGGTGACTGATCCGGTCACCGGCGCGCGGCCCTTCCCCGCCTTCGGATACATCAACCAACTCGAGACCACCGCCACTTCCAACTATAACTCTCTGCAAACCAGCCTCAAACTGCACGCCGGCAAGCGCCTGAATGCGACCCTCAACTACACCTGGGGCCACTCCATCGACAACGCCAGCGACGGACAGGACTATGTGCCCAACGCGTCCCAGCCCGATAACGGCTACAACCCGAATGCCGAGCGGGCAAGCTCCAACTTCGATACCCGCAACCGTTTTACCGCCTACCTCACCTACGATCTGCCCGGTTCAAGCTTTCTTCCCAGGCTCACCTCCGGATGGTCGGTCAACTCCGTAATCACCCACTCGACCGGCCAGCCATATAACGTCAATTACCTCTTCGAAGGGGACTTCAATGGCAGCGGCGAACTCTTCGGACGCCCTGATGTGGTCGGCGATCTTCACGCCGGAACGAGTGTCCCGACGCAGCTATTGAATCTCTCGGCGCTCGCCGTCCCCTGCAACTATGATCCCTCCAATACAAAGACAGGCTGCTCGGCAACCAATTCTGGACAGCACTTCGGCAATCTCGGGCGCAACGCCTTCAATGGTCCCGCCTACACCGATATTGACCTCTCCCTTGCCAAGAGCATCAAGATCACTGAACGGTTCCAGGCCCAGTTGCGTATCGACGCCTTCAACCTCTTCAATCATCCCAATTTCTCGAACCCGCTGCTGCCTAGCTTCGGAGTGGACTTCGCCGCCGACGGACTCACCGCCAACGGGCGCGGCATCGGCTATCTCTCGACTACTGCAACTCCAGACGTAGGCACCGGCAATCCTTTTCTTGGCGGAGGCGGTCCGCGCAACCTGCAACTGAGCTTAAAGCTCAGTTTCTGAAGCACCGTTACTGCTGGTTTTGAGTCAAGTTGCTCGCCTCCACATAAACTCCCTGATTATCCAGGCGCGTTGCATCGTCACTGCTGAGGCCCCAATGCTGTTGCGCCTGTTGGGTTGGCGGCGCCTGTTTTACCGTGCCGGTAATATTCACCAGATCGCCATTGTTGAGGGTGGTTTGCGCGCCGCCAGATTTTGTGGGATGCACATTCTGCGGCGTCACCACCAGCAATTCCTGCATGTTGCTGGGTCCTACCCACCATGCGCTGTCTCCCGCGCTGCCCTGGATCTGCACCTGGCTCAGGGTCACCTGCTTTCCAATGTAAGAACTTTTATCGGGCGCGGTAAGCGTCGCGAGCGTGGAGTTTTGCAACTGGATCGGCTGCACGACTACCGCGCGTCTGCCGCCCCACCCCCACCAGCCTCCATAGCCGCCATATCCCCAGCCGCCAAACCAGCCGAAAAAGATAATGATGAGTATCCATATCCACAGCCAGACCCAAAGCCCGCCCCAGCCCCAGCCTGCATTCCGGCGATATCCCAAACGGCGTCCACGCAGGTTTTCATCCTCAGGCGGAATCGGATCGTTGATATTTGCCATCTCGTTCTCCTTTTTCCAATGAATGGATTACGCCCACCAGAATCTCCCGGCAGCGCTCTCCAATCCATGAGATGCTCTCCCATTCGGCGGGTTTGCGGCGAATTGAGAGACAGCAAGCAATTTGTTATGGTTGGTTGGTCCCTATGAACCAGCGGAGAAAACTACCTAAACGATGAGAATTGGAATGCTTACCGGCGGCGGCGACTGTCCCGGGCTGAACGCTGTCATCCGTGCCGTCGTGCGCAAGGGTATTTTTCACTACAACGACGATTTCATGGGCTATCTCGAAGGCTGGCGCGGCGTCATGGACAACAACACGATGCCGCTCAACCTCGAAACCGTCGCCGGCATATTGCCGCGCGGAGGCACCATTCTGCGCACCTCGCGCACCAATCCATCCAAGCGCGAGGACGGCCTGGAGCAGTGCCTCGCCAATCTCAATCGCGCGCGGATCGATGCACTGATCTGCATCGGCGGCGATGATACTAATTCGGTGACGCAACAATTGCACGAGCGCGGATTCCGCGTGGTCGGCATTCCCAAGACGATTGACAACGATCTCAATGGCACCGACCAGTGCTTCGGTTTCGATACCGCGGTCACCATCGCCACCGAAGCCATTGACCGCGTACACACCACGGCGGAGGCCCACAACCGGGTGATCGTGGTCGAGGTCATGGGACGCGACTCGGGATGGATCGCCATCTACTCCGGCATTGCCGGCGGCGCGGATGTGATCATCATCCCCGAGCGGCCCTTCCATATCACCGAGATCGCGGAATCGCTCAAGCGCCGGCACGAGCGAGGGCGCTACTTCTCCATTGTGGTCATCGCCGAGGGCGCGAAAATGGCCGATGAAAACGATCCCTCAAAGTCTTCTTTGGTCACCACCGCCGCCGGCAATGATGAATTCGGCCATGCCCGCCTGGGTGGAGTGGGCACTATCATCGCCGGCCAAATCGAAAAGCTCACCGGTTATGAGACCCGCGCGGTGATTCTGGGGCATACCCAGCGCGGCGGATCGCCGACTGCCTTCGACCGCGTGCTGGCTTCGCGCTATGGCATCGGGGCCATCGATCTCGTCCACAGCGGAGGCTTCGGTCAGCTAGTCGCGCTGCGGCAGAACAAGATCATCGGCATCCCCCTGATCGAAGCCCTCGCGGAGAACCGCAAGGTGCCAACGGATTTGATCGAGGTCGCGCTGGGATTGCAGGACAAAGCGATCCAGGCGGTGAAATAGGCGCGCGGAAGCTTCTTACTGGCCGCTGGTAGCCGGCAGCCTAAGGAGTCGCCAGTCGCCAGCTTCCAGTCGGAAACTACTCCTCTACAGCCGCCAAAAGTGAAGTCCGGCGGCGCGAAACGTCGCGGGATCGTAGATCCCTTTTACATCCACCAGCACCGGGTTTTGCTTTGACATCTTCTTGAACTCGTCGGTCGAGAGCTGTTTGTATTCTTTGTGTGCGACCGCAACCAGCACTGCGTCAGCAGCTTTCAGGTCTTCCCATCTCGTGAGTTCTATGCCGTATTCATGGCGCACCTCAGCGGCATCGGCCAGCGGATCATGCACTTGCAACGTCAGTCCGAAGTCTTTGAGCTCGCGCAGGATGTCCACAACTTTGGAGTTGCGGATGTCCGGGCAATCCTCTTTGAAGGTCAGCCCCAACACGGTAACGCATCCGCCGAGCACGTCATTGCCGGCACGCAGCATCTCCTTCACCGTCTTCTGCGCAATGTATTTGCCCATCCCGTCGTTAATGCGCCTTCCACTGAGAATCACCTGCGGGATGTAGCCGCATTTCTCCGCCTTGTGCGTCAGGTAATAGGGGTCCACCCCGATGCAGTGTCCGCCCACCAGCCCGGGACGGAAATTGAGGAAATTCCACTTCGTTCCTGCCGCTTGCAGAACGTCCAGCGTATCGATCCCCATCTTGTCAAAAATTAGCGCAAGCTCGTTCATCAACGCTATATTCAGGTCTCGTTGCGTGTTCTCGATCACCTTCGCCGCTTCCGCCACCTTGATCGAAGACGCTTTGTGCACTCCCGCCGTGACCACCGAACCATAAACCTGCGCGACAATTTCGAGCGTAGCGGCGTCCGAGCCGGATACCACCTTCTTGATCTTGGTAAAGGTGTGTTCCTTGTCGCCGGGGTTAATGCGCTCCGGCGAATATCCGACGGTGAAATCCCTGCCGCACTTCAAGCCCGACTGCTTCTCCAGGATAGGCACGCACTCTTCCTCCGTGACTCCGGGATAAACCGTGCTCTCATACACAACGATGTCGCCCTTCTTCAGTGCCTTACCGACGGTAACTGAAGCGCCGAACATCGGCGAAAGGTCAGGCTGATTGGCTTCATCAATCGGAGTGGGGACCGCGACGATGTGAAAATCCGCTGTGCGCAGATCGTCGATCTTGTCGGTGTAGAGGATGTCTGCCTCCTTCAGTTCTTCGGGGGAGACCTCGCCGGTCGCATCATGTCCGCGCCGCAGCTCTTCGATCCGCCCCGCCTTGATGTCGAACCCAATCGTTTGCGTGGTCCTTCCGAAGGCGACCGCGACCGGCAGCCCGACGTAGCCCAGCCCGATGACAGAAACTTTTCTTTTGTAGGTCAATGGAAATCCTTCCACTCACATTATCAAAGCATTCGGCAGTCAGCAATCAGCAATCAGCCTTAGCGAGCAGCCGGCATTCAGCCTGACGAGCGGCTTGCTGAAGCGCTGAAGGCTGAGCGCTTACTGAATATCGAACTGCTCCTGATGCAGCGTTGGATCGCTCTTCACGATGATGGTCTTGCGCGTCAACTCTTCCATCTCCTGCAGCCAGCGCGCGCTGTTCGCCTTCAATGCCTTGACCACTTCCGGGTTCACCCGCAGCATCACATCGTGCCGCTCCAGATGCTTCGCCATCTTGCGCATTTCGACATAAATTTCGTTGCATACCGTGATAACGCTCTTCACGAAGCCGGTTCCGGTGCAGTAGTTGCAGGTGCTGCCCAGTGTGCGCTCGAGCGATTGCTTTACCCGCTTGCGGGTAATCGCCACCAGGCCAAAGTCGTTGAACTGCAACACCTTTGAGGGGGCACGGTCAGATTTGAGCGCCTCCTCGAGCGCGATCATTACCTTCTGGCGGTTCTTGCGCTCGTCCATGTCAATGAAGTCGATGATGATGATGCCGCCAAGGTCGCGCAGACGAATCTGACGGACGATCTCGGGGATGGCGTCGAGGTTGGTCT
>JBDTLH010000129.1:0-10174 GCA_039934875.1 Acidobacteriaceae bacterium
TCAGAGAGCAGAAAGTGGGTGCGGTATTTGATGATCGGGCCGGAGAGGGTGCCACTGCCCTGCGCGAGCTTGTCTCCGGTCTTGTACACGGAGAGGGGATTATTGGCTTCGATCTGCGTGGGGCGCCATAACCCGATGAAATCGCCGTGCAGAGCATTGGTGCCGGAGCGGGTGACGATATTAATGGCGCTACCGGCGGTCCATCCAAATTCGGTGGATATGGGATTGCGGATGATCTCGAACTCCTGCACCGCGGAGAAGGGAATGGCGGTGAAGAGGGCCTGGCGCCCCCAGGTATCGTTGCCGGTAACGTCGTCCACGGAGTAGGTGGTTTGCCGGCGGCCGGCGCCATCCACAACAATCAAGGTTTGGCCGAGGAAGAGGTCTCCGGTGCCGCGGGCGGAGCGTACGGACGAATCGAGCAGCGCGGCGGTGCTGAGTTTGCGGCCCAGCACCGGTGTGTCGTTCAGCTCTTCGCTGCTGAATCGGTTGCTCAATTGGGCAGAGGCCGCCTCAATGGTTTGCGCTGTGCCGGTGACGGTGATGGTAGTGTTCTCGCCGGATAGCGCGAGGCTGATACGCGTCTGCGCGATGTTGTCGGCGCTCAAGTGTATGCCGCTTTGTGTGGCGGAGGCGAAACCGGTGGCGGTGGCGCTGACATCGTAGGTCCCGGTGAGGGGAAGGTTGGGAAAGACTGCTTCTCCGGCGGCGTTGCTGGTGGCGCCGCGGGTGAGCCCGGTCTGCTGATTGGAGATTGTAATGGAGGCGTTTGGGAGCGCCGCTCCGGTCGGATCGGCGACATAAATGTGGAGTTCGGAAGTCGCACGGGTTTGCGAAAAGCCGCAGAGCGTTGCCAGCAGCAGCAGGGCAAGCACAAGTAGAGATTTCATGAAGAGGCGTCTCGTGAATCGGAGAATGAAGTAGCCTCGCCATCATGACTCAAGAGAAAGCATTACTACCAGAACTCGTAGTTGCGGGATTGGAGGCCGTTTAGGCGTAGCCTCGATGCTCCATGGAGCGCAGTTCCTGTTCAGTTGGCCAGGAGATGGTCAGCAAAAAGGCGGAGGCTTCAATCGCGTTGACGTCGTGCTTGATGGAGCGTTCCAGGGTAAGCAGGCTACCTTGGGTGAGCGACAAGGTCTGCTGCTGTATTCGCATTTGCAATGCACCCTTGAGCACCTGCACGCAGATGCGACCGTCGGTGTGGTGCTCCTGCATTTTGGCTCCGGCGTCCATGGCGATCAAAACCATGCGCAGCTCTTTTGTCTTGATCAGGGTCTTCGAGGACAAGCCCGAAGGCCAGGGGCGGCGCTGCTCGAACCCATCCATCTCGGAAGTAAGATCAAACTGTTCTATGGCACTGATGCCGGTCGCGGTTTCAGTCATGGCAAAGCTTCCTTTCAGATATTCGGGAGCGGGTCGAAGGACTGGTTGTCCTCGTTCTGATCATCTTATGCTCGAATTGGTTTTCGGGCCGCCGCGTAGGCGCAACTGTATTTCCTGGGGAGCGGAACGCGGTCGATCCTTCCCACTGGTTTCATGGGGGAGTTACCATTTGCAGATGATGCTGCAGGAACTCCTCAAGGGCCACGGCGTTGTTGTGCTCAGTATCGTGCGAGCTGTAGATCAAGGTCACGGTCCCGTGGCGGGCGGCGTCGAGGATGGGCTGCCAGGAGGCGGGATTGTCCTTCAATTCAGCGAAGTAGCGGCGGCGGAACTCGTCCCACTTGGCGGGATCGTGGCTGAACCATTTTCGCAATTCAGTGCTCGGGGCCACCTCCTTGAGCCAGGCCTTGAACTTTAGCGAGGTCTTCTTGACGCCCCGGGGCCATAAGCGTTCTACCAGAAACCGGGTCCCGTCCGTGCGGCTCTCTCCATCGTAGGCGCGCTCTAGTTGAATCATGAGAAACCTCCTCAATCAGACCGGGGTAATTTTTCTGCGTCCGCAGGCGCCGGGTCCGCAGCGGCACAGGGCGGTTTGCGCACTTCTATTTGCCCGTTCCTTACGCGCACGGCGAGGCAGGGTTGCGGATGCACCGCCGGCCCGTCAACAACGTGGCCATCTGCAAGCGCGAATCGGGAGGCGTGCCAGGGGCAGACGATGCTGTCGCCCTGCAGTTTGCCTTCAGAGAGCGGTCCGCCAAAATGGGAGCAAGTCTCCGCCAGCGCAAATATCCGCGTTCCCTGGCGGACCAACAAAATGGGCACTTCGTCGTGCACTACGCGGGTGGGCTTGGACTGCGCCAACTCAGTCTCCGCCATGACCGCGGCAAAGTCATCGGGGAAAGACTGCCCGGCGGTGCGATCGACACCGACCCGCTGCTCATAAACCATCTTTCCACCAAGGTGCGCCGCCGTGGTCATCACGCCATAGCCGAGAACAGCAAGCACACGTCCCGCGGTGCGGGAGCGTCTTCTGCGCAAAATAAGCGACGTGGTGAACAGCGCAGTCGCGGTGATATTGAGCAGCCCGTGTATCAGGCCGGTATGCCGCGCGGGCGGATCAACATCGGACCAATCGACGATGCCGGTCATCGCGGCTCCGGCCGCTCCCACCAATCCAATGGCCAGCGATGTGTCCGCCGCAGTGGCCCACTCGCCTCTGTTTGCAGCCAGTTCCAAGCCGTCAAACACCAGTGCGACGGTCCAGGCGCCAATCGGAATATCAGTCAAGATTACGTGCAGCGGCTCCCCTATCCAGGTGCCGTTCAAGAAGTTTCTGATCTTTTGCGCTGCTGGGCTGCCGCCGCCGTATAAAGCTTTATCGACTTGCTTTTGCAGTTTCTCTTCGAATGGGGTCAGCATCGCGGTGTTTGAGGTTGGCATGGGCCCTCCTGTATTTCGATCAAGCCGACATATTGTGGCAGACTGCTTGTGATAGATTGCAAGCGGCGAGGGAGAGATGTCTATGGTCAGGCATTTTACGGATTACGCATCGCCCAAAATAGAATATCTATCAGTTCAAAGCAGCCTGTGATGGGAGAGGTTATGAAGACATTTATTCTAGGCGTCATTCTTACGCTGGTTGCGCTGGCGGCTGCCGCATACGTTGCCGCCCATTTCGGTTTCATCAATATGCGGGCGGACCAGAAGCCGTCTAGTTTCGAGACGACATTTGCCGCGGGCGCGATGGATGCTTCAGTGGGACGGCACGCGCCGGCGCTCACCAATCCGATTGCACCGACGGATGCCAATCTGCTGGCGGGAATGACGATATATCAGGAGAAGTGTGCGCAGTGCCATGGCGATCCGCAAATGCCGGACTCCACCTTAGCTGAGTACCCACCTGCGCCGCAGTTCTTAAGCGAACCCGCCGACATGCCGGAGAACCAGAACTTCTACATCATCCAACATGGAATCCGTTTGACGGCAATGCCGGGGTGGAAGGAAAGTTTGAGTGCCGATCAGATATGGAAGCTGGTCACGTTCCTAAGCCACATGGAAAAGCTGCCGCCCGCGGTGGAGCAGCAGTGGAAGAAATAATTATGGAAATGGTCATGAAAGAAAATGGGTTATGGAAGAAATGGCTCGGAAATGGAGCGCCCTAGCGCGACCGTTTCTTTCTTTGCGTGTAGCCTGGCGGATTTGTGGGGGAATGGACCTCATTCTTGTCCGCTTCAGTCCTGCCTCGATCCATCTTCTGCTCCCCTCCGCGAATGCTTTCGAGCAAGGTCCCATCGGTTTCGAGCAGGTCGCGGCGCACACTCTCGTTGGGTTGCGGAGAGCTCATGCTGAATTGGCGATCATGCCCTTCGCCGCCGGATGAAGACGAATAAGCTGCTCTGCAATGAGTCGCGGCCCAGATTCCAATCCCCGCTCCCGCTCCCGCGAGAGCGCCCCAAGTGAAGCCGCTCCAGAATCCACTTCTTGCCATCGTGACCCCACCCCCTGCCTATGAAGTGTTGGAACGAAAGCAGCGGGAGATAGTTGCCCTTGGTGCGCGAACTAGGTAAGTTTCTGGATGCGCGACGTAACGCGGCTGTGATACCTTTGCTGCGCGATGCAACCAGGCCCCTGCGACGGATTTAACCCTACAAATTACTCTTTATGGCCGCCGGCAGTTGAGGCGCAATCCACGCATGGGTCTTTGCGGTGCCGCCTGCCGCAAAGCGGGGATGCGATTTTCCTTCTCGACCGCCATGGCCATCTTCTTGAAGCGAACGCCGTCTTCTGCGCCATGCTGGGATATACCTGGAAGGCTGCCACGGCTCTCACAATCTTCGACATTGTGGAGGATGAACGGGAGATTGTGCAGGCGAGTCTTGGGCGCATTCTGGGCCAATCGCTGGTATTCGTGGGAGAGCGGAAGTTCCGCCACAGAAGTAAGGCCCCGTTGGATGTTGAGGTGGTTGCCGCCGCCGTCGAGCTAAAGGGCGAGTTGGCGATCAAAATGGTGGCCCGCGACATCGGGGCGCGAAAGCTCGCCGAAGCCGAACAGGATCGACTGCGGGAAGCAGTGACTCACGCCGCTTCGCAATGGCGGCATACCTTCGACGCCATCGCCAGCCCTATTTTGGTCCTCGACGGGGAGCTTAGAATTCTGCGCCTGAATGCGGCAGCCAGAGACTACTTACAATCCGATTTTGGCACCCTTCTTCATTCCCGCCTTCCGACGGTGCCGGCGCTGTGGCTCAATGCCGGGACCCTCGCCAGCGCCGCGCTGCTGCGGCAAGAGCCGCAAGAGTTGCGCGCTTGCGATTCCCAGGGGCGGCACATGCAGGTGATCGCCACTCCGCGCGATGGCAACCATGTGGTGCTGCTCATCCATGATGTGACTGATCTGCATGATCTGCAGGAGTCACTGCGGCACAGTGAAATGATGTCCGCCATGGGAGCTCTGGTCGCGGGGGTGGCGCATGAGGTGCGCAATCCGCTGTTCAGCATCTCCGCCCTGGTTGAGACGCTGGAGCTGAAGTTTGGATTTGGGCCGGAGCAGGCGACCTACATCGACCGATTGCGAGGGGAACTGGACCGCCTCAATCGGCTGATGAACGATCTGCTCACCTATGGCAGAGCAACCGCCCGGGAAAAATCGGCAGGCGATCTGGTCCCGCTGGTGCATACCGCGCTCGACTTGAATGGACAATTGTTGCGGCAGCGCCAGGTCGGGGTAAGTTTCAACTTCGCTGGAACGACAACAACTTACTGCGACGAGGGCCGCCTGGTGGACGCATTACGCAATCTGATCGAAAACGGGGCGCATCATTCACCGGCGGGAAGCGCGATTGAGATCGCGCTCTCGCAACAGGCGGGCATAATAGCGCTCAGCGTGCGGGACCACGGACCAGGTTTCTCGGGCGAGGCCCTGGAACGGGCTTTCGAGCCTTTTTACAGCCGCCGCAACGGCGGCACCGGTCTGGGCCTCTCAATCGTCGAACGCGTTGCTCTTGACCACGGTGGCAGCGTCAAGGCGGAAAACCATCCCGGCGGCGGCGGAATGGTGACGCTCACACTTCCCTGGCAAGCAGGATGACAGCGCACCCGGGTCTGCAAAGACGAGTATTGATCGTCGATGATGAGCTCAATATCCGATTCGCGCTGGGGGAATACCTGCGCACCAGGAACCTGGCGATCTCGGAGGCGGAGACATGCCGCTCGGCTGAGGAGGTCTTTTGCGCTACCAAGCCGGACATCGTCATACTGGACAACTTTCTTCCCGACGGCACAGCCCTCGACTTGATGCCGCGCCTCAAGGCATGGGACACGTCCGTGCCGGTGATCATCCTCACCGGACATGCTTCGATCGATCTGGCGGTGCGGGCGATCAAAGAGGGCGCGGAACATTTTGTGACCAAACCGGTCGATCTGCACGCTCTGGTGGTGCTAATCGAGCGCCTGTTGGAGTTGCAGCGTAGCCGGCGGCGCGAAGTTGCGGCGCACAGCCATCCCCGCCGCCGGGACCCCGATCCGTTTTTCGGCAATGCTCCCGCCATTCGGTTACTGCGGGGACAGGCGCAACGCGTGGCTGAGGCGGATAGCGCGGTCGTTCTGCAAGGAGAGACCGGATCGGGCAAGGGGGTGCTGGCACGATGGCTGCACCAGCATAGCGCGCGCGCTGATGAGCCCTTTGTGGACCTTAATTGTGCGGGGCTTTCGCGCGATTTCCTGGAAACTGAGTTGTTCGGCCACGAAAAGGGAGCATTCACCTCGGCGGTGGTGGCCAAGCAAGGGCTGCTCGAAGTGGCGCATCGGGGAACTCTCTTCCTGGATGAAATTGGCGACATCGATCCCCTGGTGCAGCCCAAAATCCTGAAGGCGCTCGAAGAGAAGCGCTTTCGCCGCATGGGCGAGGTCAAGGACCGCACGGTGGATACGCGGCTGATCGCGGCCAGCCACCACGATCTGGGTGTTCTGGTACAGCAGGGCAGGTTCCGCAGCGATCTTTACTTCCGCATCAACACCATACCGCTGCGAGTGCCGGCGCTGCGGGAGCGCGCCCAGGATATTCCTCTGCTGGCGCAGATGCTGCTCGCGGATATCTGCGCCGATTTGGGCAAGCCCGGAAAGACGCTTGCCGGCAACGCTCTTGACGAACTGCGCGGCTATCGCTGGCCGGGGAATGTCCGCGAACTGCGCAACGTGCTCGAACGCGCCATATTGCTGGGTAGTGAAGAGGTGATCGAGCGCTCTCATCTGCTCTTTGACCGTGAGAGCGACCGCGATGCGCCGGGTCCGGGCGACCTCACGCAACCGGGCGTCAGCGAGGGCGGCAGCCCAATCAGAGCGTCAGCTCGCTCCATGACCCTTCAAGAAATGGAGCGGTGGCACATCGAAACAATACTGAATTCGACGAATGGCAAAGTGGATGCCGCCGCCGCGCTGCTGGATATTCCGCGCAGCTCGCTGTATCAAAAGTTGAAGCGCTACCGCATCGAGTTCCACCGCTCGGTTTCCGTGGGGGAATAGCTTGAGTAGTACAACATTGTTGTACTACAATGTGAATCATGGAAGTCACCGCGGCGTACGCCAAAGCACATTTGCCGGAGTTGTTGAAGATAGTCGAAAAGGGCAAAACCGTGACCATCTCCCGCTATCGCAAGCCGGTGGCTGAGATTGTGCCCTTGAAGGCCGTGGCAAAACCAGCCCGTAAATTTGGCACCGGCAAAGGACAAAAAATTGTTATAGATCCCAATTGGGACAAGCCAATCGAAACGGAAAAAGAACTTCTGGCCTTCTTCAAGGGGCGCTTCTAGTGCCCTTCCTGTTAGACACGATGGTCTTCATAGCAGCTTATGAGAGAGGCCTTCATCGCATGCCCGGACGAGTACAGAACATTCTTGAGGACAATGAAGAAGACCTGTTCCTCAGTGCGCTTTCATTGACCGAAATTGCAATCAAGAACTCAGTTGGCAAGCTAAATTTTTCTCTTGGTCGAATAAGCAAAGCTCTCGAAGACTTGCGCATCGGCATAATCCCATTCCAGAACAGCGATGCGCGCGTCTTCTTCTCTCTGCCCCTCTTCTCAGACCACCGCGATCCCTTTGACCGGATGCTGATCGCCACCGCCATCAGCGAAGATATTCCGCTCATCACCAGCGATCGGCATTTCAAACGCTACAAGGGCCTTCAGGTGATCTGGAGATAACGTAGCAAGCCGCGACTATTATCAATCTCAAGACTTTCGCGACTTCGCGGACTTCATGAGCTCGCGACAGCTACTCTTCGACCACGCCCTCGAACAGATCCGCCTCCTGCCTGGCGGGCATCTGATGGACCGTATTTGCCAGATGGAACAGCTCCCGCGGCGGGCGCGCCTTGAGCGCCCCTTCAAACAGCGGCAGCAAGGGGTTTTGCGTAGTATGCGCGGCAAAGGCGTCACGCTTCTTCAGCAGCCGCTCCTGCCCGATCTCAATCAGCACCGTCCAGGGCGCCGGAGAGACCGGCTGACGTCCGGGCAATGTGAAGTTCAAAGTCTCGTAATATAGCTTCTGCACCCGCCAGGGCTGGAGTCCCGCCTCAATCTGGCTCTGATAACGATTGCTTCGTCCCGCCCAGTGGAACGCGGCGGTGGCGAACAACGAGGCCATCGAATGATCGGGATGGGCGGTGACTGCTCCCTCGGTGCCGAAGGTCAACATTATGTGCGGCTTGATCTCGCGGATGCGGCGCACAATATGCCCCACCACATCTGCGAATGGCTGGCGATCGAGTTGGCCGTCTGGCAAGCCAATAATCTCGCTCCATTGCACCTGTAAAATCGCGCAGGCGGCGGCGAACTCTTGGCGGCGCATTGCACCGAGCTCAGCCCCGCCTCGGGAGTTTCCGCGGTTCGACGCCGCCTGTCCATCCGTGAGGCACAGCACATGGGTCGCGACACCCCGCTCCGCATAGTAGAGCAGCGTGCCGCCAAAACCTCCGGACTCATCATCAGGGTGTGCAGTCACACACAACAAGCGCAGCATCTTGGGGCCAGCCCTCCGCTTCTAACTATAGCGAACGCGTTAGAAATTGGAGGCGCGCTAGATGTGGCCGCTTAAATTCTTCTCGGGATGCCTGCTGTTGACGCTCGCGCTAGCGACTGCGGCCCATGCTCAGAACTTTGCGACTAACGTCACTGTTCCCAGCTTGAAGCTTCGCAGCCGTGAACAGCACCTGTTCCCGGCAAAGGGGGATAATGTCTTGTTGCGCGCAGACGGTCAAATCCCTCTGGGATCCGACAGCATCCTGCTCGCTTCGGATGGCCAACGCGCGGCCATTATGGCGTCGCTCGAATCGCCCCAGCTCGGAGCAATCACGGTCTTTGAGCACAAGCACATCCGTTTTGTGGTTGATGGGCAGGGCGAGCCGGTGCGACGTTTGCCTGCGCATCTCACGTTTCGCATCACTGCGTCTTCTCTGGTCAGATTGGCGGAGAAGCCTTACCAGATTGAAGTGAACGCCCCCATTGGGACGTTTCTGAAAGGGCTGAAATTCAGGGCCCGCATCTCCCACCCCGGAGAACTTGTTTCAACGATGCTGCAACCAAGTAGCGTGCAGGTGGTGGGCGTTCCGCTCGACATTGCCGCGGCGGAGCGCGTTTACCGCGCCAACTTCGATGTAGGACCACTCTCCGTCAGCGACCATGTGGTGCTGGAGGTGAGCAGCGCAGAGGGCACTCCGGTGAGTAAATTCATCTTGCAGTTGAAATAGTCATCCCTGGGCCGCCGCCCTGGTGTTCAGCTCAGTGTGCCGCGCATCCGCCCTCGCCCATTCCGCTGCCCGTCGCCTCGCCCTGCTGACGGGCGTCAGGTCCGCCGCGTCGTCCAGGTCCTCCATCTCTTCCATAAACTCGAGCGACGCCCGCACTGATTTCGACCACGCCGGCGCGAAGCTCATGCGGTGCAGCGCCGTCGGCCCATGCTCGCACAATGCCGTGATGTGCTTCGGAGAGCGATAGCCTTTATTGGACGCCAGATCAAAACCGGGAAATTGCCCGTCCAACTCTCTAACCATGGCATCGCGGTACACCTTGGCCACAATCGAAGCCGCCGCGATGGAGATCGACTGCGCATCGCCATAGATGATCTTCGTCTGCGGACACTCATGGTCAATCCGCATTGCGTCTATGAGCAGATGGTCGGCGGCGGGAGCGAGCGCGCACACCGCGTGAAGCATCGCCAGCCGGGAGGCATGATAAATATTCAGCCGATCGATGGTCGCCGCATCCACCGCAGCGATCGAGATCGAAATCGCGTGCTCGCGAATGCGCTTATCGAGGCGCTCGCGTGTGGCCGCATCCAACAGCTTCGAATCGCGCAGTCCCTTAATCCTGTACTCTGGATTGAGAATGACTGCCGCCGCCACCACTGGTCCAAACAGCGATCCGCGTCCGACCTCATCGACGCCCGCCACCAGCCGCGCGCCGCTCTCCCACGCCAGCTTTTCGAAGAGAATGGAACATTTGAGCCGCTTGAGCATCCGCAGCTTCGCCGCCGATTTTGAGATCGGCATTCCATTCTTCCCCAGAATTGCCGGTTTGCTTTTCTGCGTGGGCACTGAACACAAGTCTCAGCGCAATCTTCTCGAAGATCAATCTAAATTCTCGCTTAATCCTACTTATAAGCGCGTCCCTTTGGCGGGAGGTCGCGTCTAAAATGAACCAAGGCCAATCCATGCACAACAAAAATTACCTTTGGAGGATCCTGCTGATCGCCTTGTGCATCGGTGCTCTGGCAACTGCCGCCGGTGTGGGCAT
>JBDTLH010000130.1:0-2592 GCA_039934875.1 Acidobacteriaceae bacterium
TCTTGAGCAGCACGAACCCGGCGCGGCTGGGAGTAAACGCCAGAACTTTCGAATTGTCAGGCGCCAGCACCAGCCGCCGGGCATTGCCGACCGCTGGAGAAGCTGTGATTTTAGCGGTGGCGATGTCGATCGCCGAGACCTGCCCCGTATCGGGCAGCGCCACATAAGCAGTCTTCGCATCGCTGGTGACCACAGTCGAATAGATCTGCGCCGGGGTCGCGACCGCGCCGGTCTGCAGCTCGGTGGCGTTATTCACGATGCTCAGGCCGTTGGCGAAAGTGTCGTGGGTAACTACCACGGTAAAGCCCGTTCCGGCCGGTAAGAGAGCTACCGGGGTCGCGGGGAGGCCCGCGGTCGCCTCGGTGATAGCAATGTTGCCCGGGATGGCAAGAAAAGTAGTGGGATTAGTGATGATGTAAAGTTGGTCCTTGGATTCATCGACTATCTGCAATACTCTCTGGAAGCTATTGGCAATGAAGGCCCGGTATTGCAGGTGGCTGACCGGCTGGGTGGTTGTGGAATTGCCGCCACATCCAGTGAGGGCCCAGCACACGAGCAGCACAGTAGGAATTACAGAGAAACGACGCAAGAAATGGTCTCCAGCCGAAGGTGAGCTTGTTTTATGGGTGAAATCGCGATTATATAGCAATAGACGGTTGCCTCTTTGAAACGAGAACCGAACAACCACCGGAGAAGAATCGAATCTTATCCGGTCAGACACCCGGAAACCAGCGACGAGGTACAGTTTTGCCGAAATTTGAAGAGTGCCTGCAGCAGCTAGAAAACATCGTCGCACAGTTGGAGCGCGGAGACCTGGAACTGGAGAAATCCCTCGCCCTTTTTGAAGAGGGCATGAAGCTCTCCGCATCATGCCGCCAGGAACTGGAGTCGGCGGAGGGGAAAGTGGAGCTGCTGCTGAAACGCAACGGGAAGATGCAGCCGGTGCCCTTTCCCGAGCAGAAGTAGCCGAGACCGGTGGAGAGTTGCTAGTTGCTAGTTGCCGGAGCTCAGTCAGGTGCATCGCGGATGAGAATGGTCAATGGCGCGAGTCACTGAAGCTGCAAAGAAGTGGCTGGAAATCCGGTTTCCCGAAACTGTCAACCAGGAACCAGCAACTAACAACTATCGTCCCGCTATACTCAAACTTCAACATGCTAAAGACAATTCTTGAAGACGGATGCCGCTTGACCGATGCTGCGTTGGAGCGACTGCTGCCCCCGGTGACGCAGCAGCCCGAATCGATACATCGGGCGATGCGCCACAGCGTGTTTGCCGGGGGCAAGCGGCTGCGTCCGATCCTCTGCTATGAAGCGGCGAGAATGGTGTGCCAGGACCGAGACCGTAACGAAGGCGGAGAGCTTCCTGCCGGAATCGAGGACCTCGGGTCGGCGCTGGAGATGCTGCATACTTATTCCCTGATCCACGATGATCTTCCCGCTCTCGATAACGACGACCTGCGGCGGGGCAAGCCGACCTGCCATGTCGCCTTTGGGGAGGCGACGGCGATCCTCGCGGGCGACGCCCTGCAGACCCGCGCCTACGAGGTGTTGAGTAATCTGTTCTGTCCCGCTATGGCGGTGGTGCGCATCGTGCGCGAGATCGCCCGCGGCACGGGTACGGTGAACGGCATGATTGGCGGCCAGGTGATGGACCTCGAAGCCGAGCAGACCGCGCCCAATGCGACCCAGGTCGAGGCCATCCATCGCGCCAAGACGGGAGCGCTGATCACCGCCAGCCTGGTCGCAGGTGGAATTTACGCCGAGGGGGATGAAGATGCGATCTCGGGCTTGCGTCATTTTGGCCAATCCATCGGTCTCGCCTTCCAGATCGTGGACGACGTGCTCGACGTTACGCAGAGCTCCGAACAACTGGGCAAGACAGCCGGCAAGGACGTCTCCTCGCGCAAGGGAACATACCCCGCGATCTTTGGCGTGGACGAGTCGCTGACCACTGCCGACCGCCTGATTGAGGAGGGCTGCGCAGCACTCGATCTCTACGGGTCCAATGCGGAAACGCTCAAAGAGTTGGCGAATTTCCTGGTGCAGAGAAAGAATTGAATAGCGGGGCTTGGGTCGCGCCGCAGCATAGCAAGCCGGGATGGCTCCAGGAGTTCAAGTGAATGCGTCGGCGTAACAACGAATGAGAGGTAGACTTGTCCTTGACCCCATAGCATTATCCACACTGATCTTGATTACCGAAGGCGCCCCCGTCCGCTCTAACCCACCCAACGGACCCATTCTTTCTCTTCACCTTTGCCCACCATTGGGTTTTTGGAGAGCGGGGATCGCTTGATTCCGCATCAAATAATTTTCCCTTATACCATATCTTCGAGTAGAACTCGCCTTCATAGTGGAGGACGTAAAAAGCATCGCCTGGGTGGATACCCGCTTCCGGCACTTCGCGGCTCGCAACAACTCTCAACGGGATGGAGTGCGTCTCTCCAGTGAGACCCTTCACCCACTCACCTTTTTCAAGCTCACCAATTCTCTTACCATCAGGACGATCGAAAAGGCCCACTTTCCGTTTAGCTTGCCAGTTGCGGTAGGTGCAGCACTCGAATGGGCAGACACCATGATCGATGTAGGGCGAAGG
>JBDTLH010000131.1:0-12003 GCA_039934875.1 Acidobacteriaceae bacterium
GACATCGCCACCGCTAAAATCACAGCTTCTCCAGCGGTCGGCAATGCCCGGCGGCTGGTGCTGGCGCCTGACAATTCGAAAGTTCTGGCGTTTACTCCCAGCCGCGCCGGGTTCGTGCTGCTCAAGACCGCCGACAACTCGGTGCAGACGGTGCCCGGTTTTACTTCCGCCATATACGGCGTCTTCAGTAGCGACAGCAGCAAGGCGTACATTTTAAGCTGCTCCGCCGAATGTGGCGCGTCCACTCCCGCGACCGTTACATTGGTGGACCTGAGCGGGGCCACTCCGGTCGTGGGAGCTTCCGTTACGGTTCCCGCGGCTACGGTTGGTGTGCTCGATAGTACGGGAAACCTTTATGTCGCGGGTTCTCCCACGGTAGGTCCCGCCGGAGGCGCGCTTACCGTAATCAATGCGGCTGCCATGACCATCAGCAAGACCGTTCCCATTGGAGACGGCAACCACACTTTGATGGTGCTCGCGCCCAACGGCAAGCTCTACATCGGTGCGCAGACCTGCACCGACCAGGTCGGCAGCAGCACGCCCACCGGATGCTTCACCATCTACGACGTCTCCGCCGGCACGGCGACCATAGACATCGCCCGCGGAGATGTCGCCGCGATACAGCCCGTGACCGCTAAGAACCGCAACGTGGTCTATACCTCCATTGGCGGCCAATTCATCATCTTCGATGGCGGTACCGATATGCCCCAGGCCACGCAAATCCCGCTGACCGGGCAAATTACGGATGTGAAGTCGGCGCAGTGAGAACGGTCGCGGGTCACGGGTCACGAGCTTAAGCCCGCGACCCGTGACTCGTGACTATTTCCCTCGAATGTCCTTCTTGCGTTCGACAATATCCTCCAGTCGCGCGCGCAGCTCCTTCTCAAATCCTTCGCCGGTGGGATGGTAGTAAATGCGATTCTGGGCCGCGAGCTTCTCCGGCAGGCAAACCATTCCGGTCAGCTTGTCGTCATAGTTGTGCGCATACTCGTACCCCTTGCCATAGCCGATGCCTTTCATCAATCCAGTTACCGCATTGCGTAGATGCAGAGGAACAGGATCGGCATAGGTGTTCTTCACATCCGAAATGGCCTCGCTGTAGGCGGTATAGACCGCATTCGATTTGGGAGCGAGGGCCAGATACACCACTGCCTGCGCCAACGCCAGATCGCCCTCCGGTCTGCCCATGAAATCCATCGCATCCTTCGCCGCCACGCAAATCCCCAACGCTTGGGGAGAAGCCAGCCCAATATCCTCGACTGCCATGCGAATCACGCGCCGTGCGACATAGAGCGGGTCCTCGCCCGCCTCCAGCATCCGCCCCAGCCAATACAGCGCCGCATCCGGATCGCTGTTGCGCACGGATTTATGCAGCGCCGAGATGATGTTGTAGTGCTCCTCGCCCGACTTGTCATAGCGCAGCAGCTTGCTCTGCATCGTGTCAGTCAGCACTTGCTCGTCAATGACTCCGCTGTTCCCGACTCTGGTGTAGGCGGTGCGGGCGGCGATTTCCAAAATGTTCAGCGATGATCGCGCATCGCCCGATGTCGATTCCGCAAGCTTCTCGAGCACTTCCGGCGGCGCGCTTACCCCCAGTTGCCCCAATCCGCGCTCGGAATCCACCAACGCTCGCTCCAGCAACGCCACGATCTGCCGGGGCGTCAACCCCTCCAGGGTGTACACCCGGCAGCGCGAGAGCAGCGCGGAGATAATTTCAAACGAAGGATTTTCTGTGGTCGCGCCAATCAGCCGCACCGTGCCCCGTTCGACATAGGGCAGAAAGGCATCCTGTTGCGCCCGGTTGAAGCGATGTATCTCGTCGATAAACAGCACTGTCCGCGAACCGAACTCCCACGCCCGCTCCGCCTCGGACATCACTTGCTTCACCTCCTTGATCCCGGAGCTCACCGCGGAAAATTCGATGAAGTTGGCGTGGGTCGTCTTGGCAATGATGTGCGCCAGCGTGGTCTTGCCGGTCCCCGGAGGTCCCCAGAAGATAATAGATCCCGGCTCGTCGTTCTCAATCTGCAAGCGCAGCGGCTTGCCCGGCCCCAGAATCTGCTGCTGTCCAATGAATTCATCGAGCGACTGCGGCCTCATGCGTTCCGCCAAAGGGCGCGCCCTCTCCCGCTGCTCCGCATCCAGCTTGCCCGGCATGTCAGAAAAAAGGCCCATCGACTGGTATTAAGCTACACCTACCCGGGCGTCAGAAAGTCAGCAATCAGCTCTCCCACTCAGCAGTCGTGCCGCTCAGCTTGTTTGTTGCCCGGGTGCTGAAGCGCCATATCAGTGGGAGTGGGTGTGGTCGTGCGCACGGCCCGATGATGATGATGATGATGATGACGACGACGATATGGGCATTACGCAGCCGTGGGCAACCTCGCAATCCGCATGTTCGAACTGGATGGTGGTATGCACGATGCGGAAGTGCTCGAGGCGATGGCGGACGTTGCGCAGGATCGCCTCGCTCTCCGACGGTGGAATATCGTCGATACCGATGTGGCAGGAGAGAGCACGGCTGTTCGATCCCAGGCACCATATGTGAAGGTCGTGGACGGAACGAACGCCCTCGACGGCGGTGACCGAGGCGATCACACGGTCCAGTTCGACGCCCTTGGGGGTGCCTTCGAGCAGGATATTCAGTGTCTCGCGGATGATGTCCCAGGAGGACCACAGGATCAGCGCGGCTATGGCGAGCGAGAGCAGGGGATCGATCCAGGCCGCACCCGTGAGCCAGATGAGGAACCCGCCGAGGATGACGGCGGCGGTCGAAAGCGTGTCGCCGAGCTGGTGGATGAGCACGCTGCGCAGGTTGACGTCGCTGGCATGGGCGCTGCGGAAGAGCATCCAGGAGATGGCGCCGTTGAGCAGTACGCCTGCGGCGGCGACAATCATCATGGTGCGGCTTTCGACCTGCGCGGGATGCGCCAGCCGGAGGGCCGCCTCATAGCAGATGTAGGCGGCGACCAGGATCAGGGTGAGTGCGTTGATGAAAGCGGCGAGGACGCCGGCGCGCTGATAACCATAGGTCTTGGTGGCGGTGGCGGGGCGCGACTGAAAATAAAGGGCGACCCAGGAGAGCGAGAGGGCGAGGAAATCGGAAAAATTGTGTCCCGCCTCGGAGATGAGGGCAAGAGAGTGCGCTCGCAGGCCAAAGATCACCAGCAAGATGATGTAGAGCATGGTGGCGGAGAGGGAAAAAAGCAGTACCTTGCCCGCCGCCTCATGTTGGTGCGAGTGCATAGCCACAGTTTAAGGCAGATTCGAGTTTCGAGTTGGCGCCATCCACACCAACCTGAGCAGCGGGGGGTGGCATCACACCGTACACGCTTGAATACCGAGCTCAATAAGAAGACGGATTGCTACAATTACGAGAGAGATGATGCGCTGGTATCCCATTGCCGCCCTGGCGGTTGCCGCCTTTGCCGCTGTTACCGCGGTATCGCAGACCTTTACTGTGGTCCAGCCCAAAGCGAGCAAGAGAAGTGTGACGAAGGTGGTGCGCCCGGGCGAGGTCACTGTGAATCGGCCGGCAAACACAAAGGGCGCTAACGAAACAATCGCGAAGCCGACGATCAAAGAGGAAAATGTCTCTCCCACCGCGGGTGCTGATGTGCATGCCAGGCGGACGGCAAAGCGGCGTGCGGTAAAGACGGCGGGAGCGACGAAAGCTCCGGCAAAGGCGGCCGCTCCTGCTCCTGAGCCGGCGCCTGAGATCGCGGCCGCGCCGGTCGCCAAGGCAGCGCCGCCAGCCTTGGAGCCGGTCCCCACGTTGAGCAAGCTATCGAGCGCTGAGCTGCAGCAGAGGATCGAGTCGGCATTGCGCGAGAATGCCAACATCGTCGGCGCCCACGGCATTAACGTGAGGGTCACCGACAGCGAGATCCGATTAGAGGGGACGATAGCCAACGGACAGCAGAAGCTGGAGGCGGAGCGGCTGGCGCAGTCCTTCGGCGGCAATCGGCTGTTCAAGGACCAGATGGTAGTGGCTGGTAAGCAGTAAGCAACAAGCAATGAGCAACAAGCTCGCCTCTTGCCGTAATCTCCGCAATCCTGAATACGCGACTCGCGTTGAATGGTGAGTGCTGATCGCCGATTGATACAATCGAGTTTGATGAAAAAGATCGCATTCTTGTTCCCCGGACAAGGCTCTCAGATGATCGGCATGGGCCGTGACGTGGCCGAACATTATCCCGCGGCCAGGCACGTTTTTGATGAGGCCGATGAGGCGCTGCGGTTTCCCTTGACGCAGCTCTGCTGGAGCGGGCCCGACGACCGTCTGAAGATGACTGAGGTGACTCAACCGGCGATCCTGACGGCGAGTATTGCGGCGTTGCGGGTGCTCGAACAGCATGGCGTTCAGCCCAGCTTCTGCGCGGGACATTCGCTGGGCGAGTATTCGGCGCATGTGGCGGCGGGGACCATCACCTTTCCCGATGCGGTGCGCACAGTGCGCAATCGCGGACGTTATATGCAGGACGCGGTGCCCCCCGGTGAAGGCGCAATGGCGGCGGTGCTGGGCTTGAAGCAGGCGGATGTGGAGCAGGTCTGCGCGGAGATCGCCCGGCAAAGCGGGCTGGTCCTGTCCGCCGCCAACATCAATGCCCCGGAGCAGATTGTGATTTCGGGGGCGAAGCGCGCAGTCGACGAGGCAATGCCGGTACTGAAACAGCGTGGCGCAAAGCGTGTGATTGCGCTGGCGGTGAGCGCGCCCTTCCATTGTGCGCTGATGCAACCGGCGCGGGAGCGGCTGGCGGTGGAGCTCAAGGCGCTGGAATTCAAGGCTCCGCGGGTGCCGGTGGTGACGAACGTCGATGCCGTTGCCACGGGGAGCGCGGGAGAAGCGCGGCAGTCGCTGATTGAGCAGGTAACGGCGCCCGTATTGTGGGTGCAGGTGATCGAGCGGCTAATCGCGGAGCGCGTGGAGCTCTTCATCGAGGTTGGTCCAGGCAAAGTGCTGTGCGGATTGTTGCGGCAGATCGACCGCGCACAGAGCTGCCTCCAGGTCGAGGACGAGGCAAGTTTGCAGAAGACGCTCGAAGCTCTGTCAGTGTCTGGGGCACGCGCTTGATGATGATGATGACGAATGGAATTTCACTCTCTCTGCAAGACAAGACCGCGCTGATCACCGGCGGATCGCGGGGGATTGGTGCGGCATGCGTCCGCCTTTTTCGCCAGGCCGGGGCGCGAGTCGCCTTCAACTATCAGCGCGCGCATAAATTGGCGGAGGCGCTGGTCGAGGAGTGCGGCGCCAGTGAAACCCATGCGCTGCGGGCGGAGCTGGATGACACTGCGAGCGGCGCGCCGTTGGTGAGATCGGCCGTAGAGCGCTTCGGCGGGATTGATTGCCTGGTCATCAATCATGGCATCTGGCCGGCGCATGATCAGCCCATCGAGAGCATGAGCGAAGAGCAATGGGGGCGCACGCTCGCGATCAACCTCGATAGCGTCTTCTCGCTGCTAAAGCATGGCGTGGCGCAGATGAAGGCGCAGGCGCGCGGGGGCAAGATTGTGCTCATCAGTTCGACGGCGGGGCAGCGCGGAGAGGCCTATCACTGCGATTATGCGGCCAGCAAAGGCGCGGTAATCAGCATGGTGAAAGGACTTTCAACGGAGCTGGCGAAAGACGGCATCTATGTGAATTGCGTCGCTCCTGGATGGGTGGCGACGGAGATGTCAGCGGAGGCGCTGCAGACACCCGTGATGCGGGAGAAGATACACGCCTCAATTCCGCTGGGCCGGGTGGGAACACCGGAGCAGATCGCGGCCCCGGTATTGTTCTTATGCACCAGCCACGCCGACTTCATCACCGGCGAGGTCTTTAATGTGAACGGCGGCGCGGTGCTGGCCGGGTGAGTGGGTCAGACCCGATATACATAAGCGGAATCACTCACCAGGCTATTCAGTTGGGTCGGTGGCTCAGTCTCGATACCGTGGAAGCTTTGCCGGAAATCTCTTACTCTTGAATCATTCGGGCTGACCAGTGACATGTCAATCGCAGGCAAGTTGTTTCCGAGCGCCTTCCGCAGAGCGGAGTAGGCCTTTAGAGGGCCGATCGTATCAACTGCGGGAGTTGCAATCAGCAACCGCCAATACAAAGCTTCATGTGAATAAACCCATATTGCCGCGGGAATTTCAAAGCCGATCGCCTCCAGCTCCGCAATCACGCGGTCACCACTCTTGATTTCGGCCGGGTTGAGTTGTCTTAGAAACATATCACCAATAGGCCTTTATCCATGGGATTATTCCGGAAGCTGGATCGGTAGCGGCTTTATAAAAATCATGCGCAAACGTGGGCGAAACAACACCAGTATATCGCGAGTCCACAGTCCAGGCCCGAACCAGTGACCAGCTATCGCTGAATGCCACATCGCTCCCGATCCTCGATTCCAATTGCGCTTTCAATCCTGCAAAGCTTAGGAGCTTAGTCAAATCATGCTGGTAGAAGTCTCTACAGAAATCTCGCTCCGGTACCGTCGCTGTTTCTACACGTTTGGCTCCAACCACCTTAATAGCGCACTCGACGGCGATTCCCGTCAGATAATAGGCTGTTGCGTTTCTATCCGCGTCTAACAGGATTCCGGCATCCGACAATTTTTGCTCGCAAAGTACTTCGAGGTCTGAAGCAGTCATGAGAAGAGTTCAGGTTTTCCTATTTGTAATGGTTGCGGCAATTGTAGCAGCAACTCAGGCTCCGCCAGCCCAGTTCACCATCGCTCCGCAGGGGCAGGAGGACCCAGGCTCGAAGCTGGCGCGCTCGGTCATGGATCGCACCATCCAGGCGTTGGGCGGCGAAGCCTACATGAATATCCATGATGTGTATCAGCAGGGGCAGTCGGGTGGCTACACACGGCAGGGGGCGACGGACGGCACCGTCCCCTTCTGGCGCTGGTTCGAGTTCCCGGATAAAGAACGCGCCGAGCTGCTGAAGACCCACGAGTGGGTCATCGTCTATAACGGCGACAAGGCATGGGACATTACTTACCATGGCACAAAACCGCTTGCGGCGGATGATTTGAAGCAGTATCTGGATCGGCGCAGCCATTCCGTCGATGCGGTGCTGCGCGGGTGGGTGCGCGATCCCCGGACGATTTACTTTTCCAATGGAGAACTGTTCGCCGCAGCCAAGCAATGCTATTCCGTGACCCTGATTAACGGCAGCAATCAAAGCGTCACCCTGCTGCTGGACAAGCAAACCTATCTTCCGGTGAAGAAATCGTGGTCGGAGCGCGATCAGTTCAAAGAAAAATTCACCGAAGAAGAGATCTTCGACCAATATCGCGATGTTCAGGGCTTCCAGACTGCGTTTGTGACCTCGCGATTGCGCGACGGGCATATGACAGGGCAGCGCTACCTCAGCAGAGTGGTCTATAACTTCCGGGTCCCGCCGGAGATATTCACCACGGAATTCAAGAAGTCCGCGCCGATACCATAGGCGTACGGCGCAGCCCGCGGAACTCTGTGTTAAGCCCGTTCCTTTCGGACTGTCCTCACACTGCCGTGCGCACCGCTCGTTTGCGGAAGACGACGCGCAGCTCCTGGCGCCAGCGCTCATCAAGCCCCACCACGGTGCAATCGATATCAGGGGAAAGATAGCGCAAGAGCGTATCGGTCGAGGGATGGATGTGCAGGGCGGGCGCCACCAGCAGCAGCAGCGGCGGCTGGGGGCTGAGCTCGATTCCATCGAAGTAACCAAATTGCGCGAACTCGCCGCGCTGCTGGTGATAACGCACCCGCGACCAGTAATCGAGGCCTTGCAGCGGCAGATGAAGGTCTTCTTCCGCCTTCAATTCGATGACCACCAGGCGTCCATCGTGGGTGGCGCAGAGCACGTCGATCATGGCGCGGTCGGAGGAGGAGAAGGCGGGGACCTGGGAGTACACCCGAGCGGGGGAGAGGCGCTGATCGATTTTGTCCACAGCGGCTGCGACCATGGACTCAAGCCAGCGCTCCGGCTGCATGCGCCACAGGGGGTCTTTGGGGGCATTGGCGCCATTGCCGCCCCGGCTGCGGGCAACGCGTCCCACCATATCGCGGAACAGGGCGGTGTTTTCTTCCTTCAAGGTGGTGGCATTTGGGCCGATGCCGAAGGTGATCTCATTCGCGGGGGCAACCTGCAACGAGTTACCGCTTCCACAGGTGGTGCGAGCGCGAGCGAATTCAAGCCCGTGCATGCGGAACGATAACTCGCCGGAAGAGACGGCGACGGCGTCGAAATCGGGCGTCAGCTCTCCGATCAGGGCGATGTCGGCGGCGAAGCGATCACGGACCCGCTGCTCGTGCATCGAACGTACCAGCCGGGTTGCGATATTGCCGCAATCAAATATATCCATGCGCGCGATCGTCTCTTCGCGCTGATCAAGCTCCCAGACTTCAAGCTTCATAAGATGGTGGTTGAGGTGGGCGGCGCGCTGGCGAACGACCTGGCTCGATCCGGCGGGAAGAAAGAGCTTGAGCCCGTGGAACGCCCGATCGGCGGCATAGCGTTCGCGCAGATAATCGAGCCACAGGATGCCGACGCTGAGCGCGCCGTCAACGGCGGCCTGGGTCTCTTCCGCATTGACGCCCAGGCACGCCCAGGCGGTGCGTCCGGCGCTCGGCATGATCATGCCCCGCGAATACACCGGGCCAAAGCTCTTTTCCAGGTCGGCTTTATTGCTGAAGGAAGCTGCTTTTACGCCGGGAAAGTTGCGCTCCATCGTCCGTTCCAGCAGCCGCTGATACTGGTCCCGCGTGAGCTGGAGCGCGCTGGCGGTGCGCCGCTCGCGTTGGCGGACAATCTCCATGCGGGTGGGCTTGGTCTGGCCGAAGCGCTGCACCGTAAGCCGTAGTGAGTTGGGCTTCTGCTCCGCGCCTATGATGCGCCGCATCGCGTTGCGCTCCGCGGACCAGAGATGCAGCAGGCAACGCCCGTGCTCGCTGCTGATCGAATATTTCGCGTTGCAAAAATCGAAGGCAACTTCGCCCTCCTCAATCACCGCCGGAGAAGGCGACGCAATAATGAATTCTTCGATCGTGCGGGAGAGCGAGACCGCGTCCACGGACATAGCAAATCCTCGGTAGCTTCTTCGGAAAGCTTGGCGGCCCAGCTTCAAGTTAGCACAGCAGCCCCCGCCAGAGGTGCGAAAATAGAGCTATGAGCCACGAAGGCATTAAGTTTGGCGAGCGTCATAGCGACGACCCTGAAATCGCCCAGGGCAAGGTTGAGCTCTCATCCCAGGCGATCACCCCGAAGGCGGTCCGCGTGAACTTGACCGAGGGCAGCGGCATGGAGATCGACTGGAAAGACGGCCATCACTCCCACTATGGATTCAAGTGGCTGCGCGACGCCTGCCCCTGCGCGCTATGCAACGACAAGCGCGAAAAGCAGGGCCGGCAGCCGGGTGAGCCGGAGCCGCCGCAGCCGGCAGCCCTGCCCATGTTCAAAGCTCCGGCGCGTCCCGAGGAGGTCATTCCCGTGGGAAGGTATGCCATCTCCTTCCGCTGGAATGACGGCCATCAGCATGGAATTTACTCCTGGGAATATCTGCGGCGGTACTCTGCTTCTTAGCCCTCGAGCAGTTCTGAGGGCACTACGCACATTGAAGCATTCCGAGCCCGGCAAGTAGTCCCTGTACTCCCTTTCTCGCTTTTTTGCGTGCCAACGACGGAGGTACTCTGCCTCACCAGAGGCAAAATCGCCCAAAACCCGCCGAATTCCAGAAGGAAAGATTTTGCTTGCAAAACCAGAGAGGGTAGCGGAGTATGGCAGCCAAGAGTCAACCCTTTTCCGGAAGACGGCCTCCAATATAAATAGATATGTAGAGACGTGAGGTTCCCCATGATACTGCTAAGCTGGATCGCTCTTGTCGTGTGCGTTGTTTTTACGGAACTCTCCCTGCCGCTGGCGCTGTTGCTCACCGGGTTTGCCGCGATGCTGGGATGTTCGTTGCTGGCGCTAACCTGTCCGCGACGGCTAAAGGATGATTCGCTCTTTCGCGCAGACGTGATCTAAGCAACCGCACAGGCCGTCGTTCTGCCGCGATTCCAGCGGCGAGCCGGATCATTATCTCAGACCGACTGTCCCATTGGCCGCCTGTATCAGTTTGGCCGAGTCGTATCCGACGCCGTCTTTGAATACCACTTCAACATTTTCGATGTCTTTGATGTTCTTCGAGGGATCGCCTTTAATCAGCACCAGGTCGGCGGCTTTGCCTTGCTCGATAGAGCCGATCTGCCTATCTTCTTCGAGAAACTTTGCACCGTTCATGGTCGCGATGTGGATGGCCTCAATCGGAGTAAACCCGGCTTCGACCAGCAGTTCGATCTCGCGCTGGTCTCCGTAGCCGGCGATCACGCCGCCGTAGCCGGTGGGATCGAGTCCGGCGAGCAGGGTGCCGCCCTGCTTCACGAACTCATACTCAAAATCCTCTTCCAGCTTGAAGAGCTTGGGCCAGGGGGAATTAGGAGTCTTGGCCACGCGCTCACGGATCTGGAGGTATTGGGTGCGCGCCTCGGGCAGCATGGCGTCAAGCACCCGCTGCTCCATCGAAGCGCGGCCCGGTACGGAGGTCTCGAAGACGGGCAACGTGGAGGTCAGAGCGACATGATGGGCGACGAGGTCTTTAATCAGTCCCTGAAGTTCAGGACCGTTGGCGTCAAGTTTGTTGAGCACGGTGCTGGCTGCGCCCGGAGTACTGGGGCAGAGGCCGGGCTGCTTGGCGGGATCGAATTCGGTATCCACAAAGAGCCCGTGTTCGAGGTCGTCAATGCCGAGGGCGGCGGCCTCTTTGAAGCCGATGGAGCAGAGGTGCCCGGTGATCTTGAGATGATGGGCATGGGCGGTTTCAATGGCGGCCTTGAGTTCGGCAGGGGTGATGTGCATGTAGGCCTTGAAAGAGGTGGCACCCTCGCTGATCCAATAGTTGACGGTGTTGCGCGCGTCCTCCGCGTCCTTCAGCTCGTGCATCTGCAGCGTGAATGAGCCGACGCCCTCCAGATAAGGCCCCGTCACGTGGATCTTGGGCCCGGGCAACTTGCCCGCGTCAATCGCCTTCTTGAGTTCGAGATCGGTGTAGGGTTCGACCGATCCGGTGGTGCGGATGGTGGTCACGCCTCCGGCGAGATAGAACTTGGGGAAGCTGGAGGCGTGTTCCGGGTAGAGCGCTTCTTTGGCGGCGGGATTCACGCGCGGCGCGGGATAGTACATGTGGTCGTGCATGCCGACGATGCCGGGGATCACGGTGTATCCGGTGCCGTCGATCGCGTTTACACCGCCGGCAATGCCCAGCACATCGGCGCTGATCTTTCCATTCTGAATGAAGACGGTCTGGTCTTCTAGCGCGGGCTTGCCGGTGCCGTCAATGACGCGCACGTGGGTGATGATGGTGATGGGCTGCGCATACTTCACATATTGCCGCGCTTCGGGAGAGAGTTGCGGCGATTGGGCGGCTGCGGAGAGGGTGAGCACGACAACGAGAAGTGTTTTCAGCATGGCGGGAGAAGGATAACAGAGGGTAAGTTTGTCGGGTGTTGCAGAATTCGGGACCGCTATGTTTTGCGCAGCACCGCCGCAAAGAACCCATCGCACGATTGCTCTCCTGGGACCGTGCGCAAATATGGTCCCGACAACATTGCCAACACGCTCTCCGCCGCTACAATCTCGCAGCCCCCCTCGCGCAGCAGCTCTTCCACGACCGCCTCATTCTCTTCCGCCTCCAGCGAGCAGGTGGAATAGACGAGTATGCCGCCGGGTTGGGCCTGCGCCAAGGCGTTGCGCGCGATTGAGAGTTGCAGGTGGTGAAGTTCGGCGAGTTTCCGCGGTTGCAGCCGCCACTTGATCTCCGGATTGCGCGCCAGCGTTCCCGTCCCGCTGCAAGGCACATCCGCCAACACCAGATCAAATCCGCCGGCACCTTCAAAGCGGGTCGCGTCCCCCTGCGCGATCTCCACATTGGGAGCGTTGCAAAGCTTTTTCAACGTCTCCACCCGATGAGGATGAAGTTCGAGTGCCAGAACCTGCGC
>JBDTLH010000132.1:0-11452 GCA_039934875.1 Acidobacteriaceae bacterium
AGCCGCGATGGAAGCAAGACCTCAGTCGCTGTAGCCGGAGTGGATATTGCCGCCGCGGAGAAGTTGAATTCCTGGTGGCAGCTTGATCACCTTCAGCAGTCCTCCAAAAGCCATGCCGAACCTGCCCTCTTCGGCAAACGTGCTTATCAGGGCCTCGACAGGGGGCAGCCGCTCACCTTCGCAGGTCATGAGCTCAGGGCCGGTCCCATTGCCACCATCACCTCCGGAGGTCCCGAAGAGGATCGTATCTATATCAGCCAGCAAGCCTTCCAAGACTGGACGGGCCTTGCGCCGAACCTGTTGGAAATCTCCTACACCGGCTCGGCAGAGCAGATTCAATCCGCTCTAGATAAGCTTAAAGCTATATTTCGCGGCGAGCCCGTCGAGGTCCGCCCGGTGCGCAAGATTGTCGCCGCCGAAGGACGCGTCATCCGCAAGACCCGCGCCATGATGTTCGCCTGCGGACTGCTGATCGCTCTCACGGTCGCCCTGTGCGTCGGCTCGACGCTCACGGCATCCGTGTTGGAACGCCGCCGTGATTTCGCGCTGATGAAGGCGCTTGGCGCATCGCAAACCCTGATCAACGGGATATTCACCACGGAAGCGGCGCTGCTCGGAGTGGTGGCTTCCCTGCTGGGCTTTCTACTGGGCGGAGGTCTCGCCGATCTTATTGGCCTGCTCAACTTTCATGCCTCCGTCACCCCCAGCATCTTCGCCTTCCCCGGCGTCCTGCTAGTGACCCTCATCGTCGCCCTCGGCTCCGCGCTGCTGCCCCTCGCCCATCTCCAGCAACTCGAGCCGGCGGTTATCTTGAAGGGAGACTGACTATTACCAAAGCCATGCCCGATCTCCGTCCGCTAATCCAACTCGAGCAGGTCACCAAGGGCTATGCCTCACAGCAGCAGACCGGCTCGCTCCCTGTCCTCGCTCTCGACCAGGTTGACCTCACCGTCGGCGAGGGCGAATGGGTCGCTGTCATGGGGCCTTCCGGCTCCGGTAAATCGTCGATGGTGAACCTTGTCGGATGCCTCGACCGCGCCAGCAGCGGAAAGCTGATAATCGACGGGCAAAACATCGCGCAACTCAGCTCCGCCGAACTCACGCGCTTCCGCGCCGAAAAGATCGGCTTCGTCTTTCAACAATTCCACCTTATCCCCTACCTCACTTCGCTGGAGAACGTCATGCTCGCGCAATACTTTCACAGCATGACCGATGAGAAAGAGGCATTCGACGCGCTGAAAAGCATCGGACTCGCGGACCGTGCCCGCCATCTTCCCTCCCAGCTCTCCGGTGGAGAGCAGCAGCGCGTGTGCATTGCACGCGCCCTGATCAACGATCCGCGCATCATTCTCGCAGACGAGCCCACGGGCAACCTTGACGCGGTCAACGAAGAGCTGGTGCTGCGTGAGTTACGCGCGCTGCATGCCCAGGGACGCACCATTATCATGGTCACTCACGATCCCACCGTCGCCCGCCTCGCCGACCGCATTATCGAGCTGCATCATGGCAAGATCGCCGCACAGAACACCTTTTCTCTCTCCGACGAGACGCAGTTCGACGAGGTGCTCGAAGAGATATGGACGCTGAACGAAAACGGTGAGCATGCCGAGCGCGGGCGCATGTACGTGGAGGGTGCGCTTCCCATGTATGTAGCGGTCGAGCGCATGGAAGCCGCCGGATTGCTCCGCCGCCGCGAGCACCACAATGACCACGTTCATAAAACCGCAATCAATCGCTGCCACGACTCGGTCCATCCCAGCGAATCGCTGGCCGCGCACGGCGATTCCATTATCGAGTACACCGAGCGCGGCAGGCAGCGCGCGCGCGACGTCGTCCGCCGCCATCGTCTCTCGGAGCGCTTGTTCGTGCAAACCTTCCATCTCTCTGACGAGGCTGAGGTCGAGCAGCAAGCGTGCAAGTTCGAGCACATCCTCTCTCCCGAGGCGACCGACAGCATCTGCACTTTTCTCGGACATCCCGCCGCCTGCCCCCACAGCAATCCAATTCCGCCGGGAGAATGTTGCGTCCGCGCCGGCGGGCAACGCTGCAATCCGCAACTCATGGATGCCATCCGTGACAAGCTCCGCAACCGGCCAACCACGGTCTGAGTGCGGAGCGCTCACTGCTGCTCTATTCCACGGTCACCGATTTCGCCAGATTTCTCGGCTGGTCCACGTCGCAGCCGCGGCGAACCGCGATGTGATAGGCGAGCAATTGCATAGGGACGACTTCGAGGATGGGGGCGAGCAACTCGGGGGCAGTGGGGATAAAGATCACGTGGTCCACACTCTCTTTGATCTCAGTGTCGCCTTCAGTGGCGATGGCGATGACTTGCCCCGAGCGCGCCTTGACCTCTTTGATATTGGAGATGGTCTTTTCGTAGCGCAGCACGGATTCGGGATCGTGTTCGTCTTTGGTAGCGACCACTACTACCGGCAGGCTCTCGTCAATCAGGGCGTTGGGGCCGTGCTTCATCTCCCCCGCGGGGTAGCCTTCGGCGTGAATGTAGGAGATTTCCTTGAGCTTGAGCGCGCCTTCGAGGGCCATGGGGTAGTGGATTCCGCGCCCCAGGAAGAGGAAATCCTGAGAGCGCTGATAGATTTTCGCGAGAGTGGCGCATTCCTCGTCACGCGCAAGCAACTGCTCTATTTTTGATGGTATAAGCGTCAGCTGTTCAAGTAATGCTTTACCTTGCTCTGGAAGAATGGCGCCGCGCCTTTCGCCGAGAAAAACTGCGAGCAGAAAGAGCGCGGTGAGCTGCGCGGTGAAGGCTTTGGTCGAGGCGACGCCAATCTCCGGACCAGCGTGGGTATAGATGACTCCCTGCGCCTCGCGCGCGATGGCTGCGCCGACCACGTTGCAGATGGCGAGCGTCTTCGATCCCTTCTGCTTTGCCTCGCGCTGCGCGGCGAGGGTGTCGGCGGTCTCTCCGGATTGGGTGATGACGACGGTGAGCGTATCGGGGCCGGTGATGGGATCGCGATAGCGGTATTCGCTGCCGTAATCCACTTCGACGGGAAGGCGCGCCAGCTTCTCGATCATGAACTTGCCGGCCAGCGCGGAGTGCCAACTGGTTCCGCAGGCGGTGATGGTCACTTTGTTGATGCGGCGGAGGTCTTCATCCGTGATCTCCATCTCGCCCAGGTGGACGATGCCGGTGTCGAGCGAGATGCGGCCCAGGGTGGTGTCGCGAACAGCGCGCGGCTGCTCGTAAATCTCTTTGAGCATGAAGTGCTTGAAGCCGCCCTTCTCCGCCATGATGGGGTCCCAGGTGATGCGCTGCACCTTGCGCACCAGCGGATTGCCGTCGAAGTCGGTCATCTCCACGCCGCCGGGGGTGAGGATGGCGAGGTCTCCGTCTTCGAGGAAGAAGATGTTGCGCGTGTGAGGGAGCAGCGCGGGGATATCGGAGGCAATGAAATATTCGTTCTCGCCGATGCCGACGACAGCGGGCGGTCCGTTGCGGGCGGCGACCAGCTTGTCTTTGACGTCGGCGTGGAGAACGCCGAGGGCGAAGACGCCGGAGAGTTGTTTGACCGTATTGCGAACAGCTTGTTCAAGTGATACTTTAAGTTTTAGTTCGTCTTCGATCAGGTGGGCAATGACTTCGGTGTCCGTCTCGGTGGTGAATTTGTGGCCGGCGTCGAGCAGCTTCTTCTTGAGCTGCATATAATTTTCCACGATCCCGTTGTGCACGACGACTACCTTGCCGGTACAATCGCGATGAGGGTGCGCATTCTCTTCGGTGGGGCGCCCGTGGGTCGCCCAACGGGTGTGTCCGATGCCGTAGGTGCCGTCGAGCGGATGTTGGCGAATCACCTCTTCGAGATTGCGCAGCTTGCCCTCGGCACGGCGCACTTGCAGGCCAGTGCCATTGCCGGATACGGCTATCCCGGCGGAGTCATAGCCGCGATATTCGAGCTTGCGCAGGCCTTCGATGATGACCGGCACCACGCTTTTTTGACCAACGTATCCAACTATTCCGCACATGGTTCGTCAGGCTCCTCTGCCTATTTATTTGGCGGCTTTGTGGCCCGGAGGCCCGAGCGTGTAGGTGAATTCTTCAATCACCGGATTAGTAAGCACCTCGCGCGCGATGCGCTCGACTTCGAGTTCGATGGCGGACGCGTCCTGGTTCGGCGCCTCCACAAAGGTCAGCTCGAAGTACTTGCCCTGGCGTACGTCCTCAATGGCTTTGTATTGCATTTTTTTGAGCGCGCTGGCGATGGTCGCGCCTTGGGGATCGAGCACGCTGCGTTTTAGGGTGACGAAGACCTGGGCTGTCAAAGGGGGCATGATTTTGGATTATAGAGTAGCGAAGGTCAGGAACCAGCATTGAGGGAAAAGGGACAATCGCCACTCAGCGGTGCTCGCTATTCCTTTTCCCTCCTCGTCTTACCTTACACTTAAGAAGATGATTGACTATTTAAGATTGCCGGTGGGAGATGCGATCCCCGAAGTGGTGCACGCGGTGGTTGAGATCCCGCTTGAGGGGATCAATAAATACGAGTACGACAAGAAGCTGCACGTGTTCAAGCTGGACCGCAACCTCTATTCTCCGGTGCATTATCCGGGAGATTACGGATTTATCCCTTCGACGCTGGCCGACGATGGCGATCCGCTGGATGTGCTGGTGCTGGTCGATGCGCCGAGCTTCTCCGGTTGCGTGCAGGAGGTGCGCCCCATCGGCATGTTGGAGATGGTGGACCAGGGAAAGAACGACGAGAAGATACTGGCGGTGGGGCGCAACAATCCGCGGTATAAGGACGTGTGGAATTATTCGGAGATTTATCCGCATATCCTGCTGGAGATTACGCATTTTTTCTCCATCTATAAGGACCTGGAGCACAAGCGGGTGGAGATGCGGGGCTGGAAGGACGCGAGCTACGCGCGGAACCTGATTTTGAGCTGCCATGCGGCGTTTGTGGAGGCGGAGGGAAAGGCGGCCGGGAGCGGAGCGTAAGCGGGTGCAGGTTGAATCGCTAGTGTCGGAAGCTGCACAGTTCCATTTCAAAACAGAGACCACTACCGCACCAAACACCAAGCGTCGCGCCGAGCTAAAGGATGCCCATACAAGGTGGATGCTTTCGTTAAGCGACTCTACATCGGCGAAGTGAACTTAGACTGCTGCGATTTTCCTGCGATGCAAACGAGCAGTGACCGTTTTGGACAAGCCATCTCTCAAACCTTTCAGCCCGTGAATGGGGCGGGGGTGAAGCAACCATTGCTGATGCCGCCGAATCCAGATGCGAGGATTCAGAATGGAGCGGCGCAGCGTCAAAATCGAATGTCTCCGGCGAACAACCGCCTGCGACCACTTCTACGCAACCATCGCAGCCGTATCAAGGCGAACTTCAACCCGCCAGTGGGTCCGTCCCGCGAAGACTATGCTCGACCCGCTATAGCACCCTCGATCAGATCAACACCAGCAATGTGAAAGATCTCAAGGCGGCGTGGACATTCACCACTGGCATGGATCGCGGGCACGAGGCGGCTCCGCTGTATGTAAACGGCACCGTGTACGTCATCACTCCCTGGCCGAATACGTTGTTTGCTTTGGATGGAAAGGACGGCACGCTGAAGTGGCATTACGATCCTGACCCCTCGCGCTCAGCAAAGGGGGAGGCATGTTGCGATTGGGTCAACCGCGGCGGTTCCTACGCCTTCGGAAACATCTACTACAACACGCTTCGGGAGTTGAACTATTCACCTTATTGAACTCACGTAAGTTATTCATTCTCCGATATGCCAGAAGCGCTAAACAACCCCCACTGCCGAGTTCATCGTGCGTTTATTGTGGAGCGCCAGCAACCAAACCCGCTTCTCGCCCATCCCACTCAGCGCGGCAATCCGGAGTTGGCGATTGCCGTCCGAAGATGGCCGTTTTCGGCAACCGGGATATCCCCTCGCAACACAGAAAAATCTCAGGAGACGAAAACCAACATGATAATGACCAGCAAGAATTTGTTCCGCTATCTCAGTTTGGCAACACTCACCCTGGCAATCGCGGTGCCGTCGTTCGCGACTCCGGCTGCGCAAACTACCACGCCCAGCGCGTCGGGGCAGACTGACACCTCCACCATGACGCCGGCGGAAAAGCGTGCCGCCAAGAAGAAGGCCAAAGCCGACGCTAAGGCCGCAAAGGCCAATGATGCTGCCGCTGCGCCAACCCAGACCGGCACCGACACCATGACGCCGGCGGAAAAGCGCGCCGCCAAGAAGAAGGCCAAGGCCGAAGCCAAGGCCGCCAAAGCCAATGAAGCTGCCGCCGCTCCGGCTACAACTTCCGCGGAAGCAGCGCCAACCGCAACCTCCTCGAAATCGATGGCGAAAAGCGCTCCCGTCGCAAATTCAACCCCGGCCCCAGCGGCGGGCAGCGGCATGGTTTGGGTGAACACCTCTACCGGCGTCTATCACATGGAGGGCGATCGTTACTACGGCAAGACCAAGGAGGGCAAATACATGACGGTGGAGGAAGCCGATAAGGCCGGCTACCACGCCGCCAAAAAGGGCGGTCACACGAAGAAGCAGTAGCAGGCAAGGTTCAATCGCCTCCCCCGCCTTCACGCGTACGCGGGAGTTGTAGAGATCCTGAGGATGCAGCAAAGGGCGCGCTGCATCTTCAGGATTGACAATTAGCGATGTACCGCACCCTTATCCCTGCATCGTCTTCAGGTCCGGGGAGACCGTCAACTTGGCGTCTGTCGCTGCCTGCACCTGTTCGACAGAGAATCCCAGTGCAATTTCTTCGAGCACCAGTCCCTGCAGCGGGACCACCCTAATGTAGCCCATTTCGGTGACGATGGTGTCCACCACTTTGGTTCCGGTCAGGGGAAGCGTGCATTGGCGGAGTATCTTGGGCTTGCCGTCCCGGGTGGTGTGCTCCATGGCGACGATGACGCGGCGCGCGGATGCGACCAGGTCCATGGCGCCGCCCATGCCCTTCACCATTTTGCCCGGTATCATCCAGTTGGCGAGATCGCCCTGTTCGCTTACCTCCATTGCGCCCAAAACAGAAAGATCAATATGGCCGCCGCGAATCATGGCGAATGATTCAGCAGAAGAGAAGTAGGCGGTGCCTGGTATCTCGGTGATGGTTTCTTTGCCGGCGTTGATGAGGTCGGGGTCTTCTTCTCCCTCGAAGGGCCAGGGTCCGATGCCCAGCATTCCATTCTCCGACTGCAAAACCACCTCAATCCCCGGTGGACAGCAGTTGGCAACCAGCGTGGGCATGCCGATGCCAAGGTTCACATAGAATCCATCCTGCAATTCACGGGCGACCCGCCGCACGATACGGTCGCGCTTTTCGGCGTCGCGTTGTTTCTGTTCCAGTTGTTCGGGTGTGAAAGGCATAATCAGTCGTTCGCCGTTAGTTCCTAATTAGTATAGTGACGATGAAAGTTTACTTCAGCATTGCGTTGCTGCTGTTCGTGGCGACGTTGGCAAAAATCGTGACCTCGGCAAAGACCTATTGCACTGACCGGTGGATCGCCGCTGCGTTCCTGTTGATCGCGCTTGTGCTCGCGGCCGTCATGGTCCGCAGACATGCGAAAGCGATGGGCGAGATCGGCGCGCTGACGCTGGTGATACTGCTTGCGGCGATGGTGTTCAATGGGGCCTTCATCTTCATGGCGACGCGCAAGTGTCATGCGACGAGTGGGTCGCTGCTGAGGACGCGCCGCCCAAGCCAATCCCGCGACATGCGAGCCCGCCCTTCGCGCTAGCCACCCCAGCGCGCGAAGCATGGAGCCCCAGCAGTTCGATCATCTTCTCTTACGCGTCGTCCTGCGCTCAATACGCTTCTCTTCTCCCGCGGCTTTCACGATTCGCTTTATATAAACGCTGGGCACGACAATCGCCTCAGGATCAAGCTCTCCTAATTCCACAATCTCTTCCACTTCAACGATCGCGACCTTCGCCGCCGCAGCCATCATGGGGTTGAAGTTGCGCGCGGTTTTGCGGAAGATGAGATTGCCCCATTTGTCCGCCTTCCAGGCCTTGATGAGGGAGAAGTCGGCGCGCAACCAGCGCTCCATCACATAGGGGCGGCCCTTGAACTCGCGCGTCTCTTTGCCTTCGGCGACCAGGGTGCCGTATCCAGTGGGCGTAAAAAAGGCGGGAATGCCGGCGCCACCCGCGCGTATGCGCTCGGCCAGCGTGCCCTGCGGACAAAGCTCGAGGTCGAGTTTGCCATCAAGCACCAGGCGCTCGAGATATTTGTTTTCGCCGACGTAGCTACCGACGTGCTTGATGATCTGTCCATTTTCCAGCAGCAGCGAGTTGCCGAAGTTATCTACGCCCATGTTATTCGAGATCGTGGTCAGGCCCTTCGCCCCTTGACGGACGAGCGCGGCAATCAGGTCTTCGGGGATGCCGCACAGTCCGAAGCCGCCGATCATGACGGTCATGCCGTCGCGGATGTCGGCGACGGCGTGGTCAGCGGAAGGATATATTTTGTTCATGCGGATGGGTTCTCAGTTCCCAGTTTACAGTTCACAGTTGGGTTGGTGAGAGATAGCAGCAGAGATTCCCCTTCGGGCCAATCTCCATAGCCGGCTTCGGCATTGATGTGTTTGGCGTCGCCAATATCGCGGAACTCGCTGCCCCACGACGTCGCGAACGATCGGGCGCGGCCCTGGGCGCAGTAGGGATCGTTGCTGCTGGCGACCAGCATACTCGTGAAGGGCAGCCTCGCTCGCGGGATCGGAGCAAAGTTGCGCAGTTCGGCGACACAGTCCGGACTTTCTACATCGGCGGGAGCAACCAGCATCGCTGCTCGGATCTTTCCCAATTGTTGCGAACCGGCTGAGGCAGCCCAGTGGGCAACGGTGATGCAGCCGAGTGAGTGCGCGATGAGCGCCACAGGGGCAACCGCCTTCGAGACGGCATGTTCGAGTTCGCGCACCCAATCTTCGCGGCGAGGGGCCGTCCAGTCCCGCTGCTCGACGCGATGCGCAGCCTGATATTTTCGTTCCCAGAGAGATTGCCAGTGGCGAGAACCGGAGTTCCACCAGCCGGGAAGAATAAGCAGTGTGGGAAGCATAGGGCAGTTCACAGTTTACGATTACAGTTCACCTGATAAGGGCAGGACTTGTGCCGCGGATGATGATTTGGGGCTTGACCCGCTTTGCCGCTGAGGAGGATGCTTGGTGTGAGGCGTTGCCTGCGGGCCGCGGCAGGTTGGAACCAATACGTGGAAATAGCGTCTATATAGGATATCGGCCCCACGCGGAGTAGCTCAATGATGATGAACAATCCTCCCAGTTTCGCCAAGAAGAACACACGATGGCTATCCGGCATTAGTCTGTTGTTGGCCATTCTGCTGCCATGCGGAGGATTGTTTGCGCAAACGGCCCCTGCTGTCCCGCAAAATCAACCGGCCGCCACGCCCGCTCAACAAAAAGCACCGTCGTCGCCATCACAGCAGCCGCCGGTTGATGTGAGCGGTCCGCAGAGCGATACCGCGCCGGTCATCATCCGCCAGAAATCGGATGCTCCAAAGCCGGAGCCGGCGCCGGAGAAGCCGAAGAAGATTGCAGGATTGGCAGACCCTACATTCCGGGTGGATTCGTCGCTGGTGAATGTGGACGTGAGCGTCATAGCGCAGAAAAACGGCATGTTCATACCGGGGTTGCAGGAGCCGAACTTCGAGGTCTTTGAAGACGGCGTTCCGCAGCACATCGTGAGCTTTGCGCAGACCCAGAAGCCGATCACCGCGGTGCTGCTGCTGGAATTCGCCAACCTGCCCTATCCGTTTCTCTATGACATGCTGAACGGCGCTTACGCCTTCACGCAAACGCTCAAGAAAGATGACTACATCGCAGTAGTTGAGTTCGACATGAAGACGCGCACCATCGTGGACTTCACGCAGGACAAAGGCGCCCTGCAGGGGGCGCTGGGGCAGTTGCGGATACCGGGGTTCAGCGAGACCAATGTCTTTGACGCGCTTTATCAAACCATCGACCGCCTCGAAGGAGTGGAGGGCCACAAATACATCATCCTGCTCACGCGCGGGATTGATACCTTCAGCAAGTTGAATCTGGATAAGGTCACGAAAAAGATCCAGAACTCCAAAGACATCACGATTTATGCGGTCAGCACCGGGCAGGCGTTCCGCTTGTATCTGGAGTCGGCGGGCGCGTTCAACGGTCCCTGGGGAGGCGCGCGGGAGATGGATTATCTGCAGGCCGACAACCAGTTGCGCACCTTCGCTTCATTGACCGGCGGCAAAGCCTATTTCCCGCGCTTTGAGGCGGAGTTTCCTGAAATCTTCAGCGACATCGCCGCCACGATTCGCAATCAATACACGCTGGCATATCATCCTTCCAACTCTAAGCTCGACGGCACTTACCGCAAACTGAAGGTGAAGCTGATCGCCCCCGACGGCGAACCGCTCAAAATCGTGGACCAGAAGGGCAAAGAAGTGAAGGTGAGCGTCATCGCCCGCGACGGCTACCGCGCGAACCATACAGTGGAATAGCAATGGAACAGCCCCCGGGCTCAGGTTGCAAGGTATAACATTCGCCCATGCCGTCGCTGCTCTCAAATCCTGCCCTCTCCCGGCGCGATGCGGCGGTGGCTGCACACAGGTTCTTTCTGCTGTTCGTCTTTTTATTGGCGTCGCTGATCATTTATCCCTTTGCCGACCACACCGGCGCCGGCTATCATGCGTTCCGCATACTGGGCAGCGCCGCCATTTTCTTCAGCGTGTACGCGGTCAGCTTCCGCCGCAGCGTTGTCGTCTGTGGGCTGGCGCTCGCGGTGCCGGCCCTGTTCCAGCATCTCTTCCGTCCCCGGGCGGATGCAGGCGCTTTCGCCATACTCAATATCTCGCTCAGCTTTGCCTTCAATTTATTCATTGTCGTGGTCATCTTTCGCCGTGTCTTTGCCCGGGAGAAGCCCAACTCCGAAACCGTTTTCGGGGCGCTTTGCATTTATCTTCTGGTGGGATTCAGTTTTGCCAGCGTTTACGGGATGCTGGCAACGCTCCAGCCGCACGCCTTCTTCCTCGATCCGCAAACCAATCTCCACATCATTCCCGATCGCTTTGACTTCATCTATTACAGCTTTGGGACTATGACCTCACTGGGCGCAGCGGGCATTACGGCGGTCTCTAATCAGGCGCGCTCGATCACGGTCATTGAAGCGGTGCTGGGCGTGTTGTATCTCGCGGTGCTGATCGCGCGGCTGATGGGGGCGTACCGGTCGCCGGGTCCGTAGGTGCATTTCACCGGCCCATACAGGGGATTTTGATTAGAGGTGGGTCGCATGTTATAAAAAAGTACACGACTTAAAGGCATTCACGAAATTCCTCAGTAGCTCAATGGCAGAGCATTCGGCTGTTAACCGAAGGGTTGTAGGTTCGAGTCCTACCTGAGGAGCCATTTCCTTGAGAATATTCAGCCCCACTGTTGGCCCGCGTCATGGCGCCTAGGATTGGCCCAGCGGTGAA
>JBDTLH010000133.1:0-4160 GCA_039934875.1 Acidobacteriaceae bacterium
GCGCGGGCGGAGACGCTTTCGCTCGAAAAAATGGCGAAGCTCTATCGCAACTTGTCGCCGGCCGAGGCGTAAAAGATTTCTTCGGGCCATTGCTGTGCGCCATGCAGCACGCGCAGGATGCGCACCACCTCCCTATCGATATGATAAACGGCAATATACGGTGTGCGCTGAATGATCAGTTCCCGCGTGCCATCGATGCGCCCCGGACGGCCAATCTCGGGAAATTCCCTCAATCCTTCGACCTGCGCCCGGATTCGGTCATCCACAGTAGCGGCGGCTTGTGCGCTGTCCGCCTCGATGTAGTCGAAAATCGCGTTACGGTCGGCCTGCGCGAAGACGGACCACTCCAGCCGCATCAATTATCGCGACTTGCGCAGCGCGCGCCGCCTGGCGAAATGTGCTTCGACTTTTTCGTGTGGGATGCCGGGGCGCGGGTCGTCCAGGGCTTCCTGCACCTTAGTGCGAAACCACGCATCGTGCGCAGCGGCGTTGTTAGCCAGCACAAACGGAAGAGCCCCCTCATTGGCGGTTCGCGTCAGCAGGATGCGCACCGCATCGGAAACCGTGATCCCCAACTCTTCCAGTACCGCTGCCGCGCGCTCTTTCACGGCAGGATCGATCCGTGTCTGTACCAATGCATTCGCAGACATAAGAAAATCTCCTGCCTCCATTGTAATTCAAACGAATTACGGACGGGAGCTTACAACTAGAAATTTCCGCCGTCGCTCTCGTCGTTCAGCACGATGCCGCCAATGTCTTCGGCGAGCTCGAGCAGGCGCTGATAGCGGTCATACCAGTCGGTGGCGAGTTCGAAAAGAAACATGGAACCCTGGTGCGGAAAGCCGATCTGGACGAAACCGGTCTTGCCAATGTGCGCCTTAAGCCAGCGCGCCTCTTCGAGTTCCTCGTCGCTGGGAAAGGAGGAGGTGCGCAACTGCTCGATCAGGTAATCGATGTCTTCGCGGGTGAGCACCTCGTCATGCAAGGTAACCAGCTTGGTGCCGGAGGCCTGCGCCAGCTCGACAAAATCCTTCCAGCTCTCGGGATTGCGGGTATTTTCCCAAAGAACGCTGGGCACCTCGCCTTCCACATAGCCCAGAAACTGCTTGAGTCCGTGGCCAAGGATAAAGGCGTTCATGTCGTCCCGCAGGATGTGCAGGTCGTCGGTGTTGCTGTTGAGCGGCATGGGTCTCACAGGGATATTGTAACGCGTGGGGGCGGGCTGAGGCGGTCACGGGTCTCGGGCCTAAGCTCGTGACTCGTGACCCGTGGCCTGCCCGCGATTACAATTCCCCCATGACGGTTTCGGATTCGTGTCTCTTCTGCAAGATCATCGCCGGCGAGATTCCCTCGAAGAAAGTCTTTGAGGATGAGCATACGTACGCCTTTGAGGACCTCGATCCGAAGGCGCCGACCCATGTCTTGATAATTCCTAAGCGCCACATAGCGGGATTGAAGGAGGCGACATCGGAGGATGCGGCGGCGATTGGACACTGCCAATTGGCGGCGGCGCAGATCGCACGGGAGCGTGCACTTGAGGGCGGCTATCGTACGGTGTTCAACGTCGGTCCGGATGCGGGCCAGACGGTGTTTCATCTGCATCTTCACTTGTTGGGCGGCAGAACGCTGGGATGGCCGCCGGGGTGAGCAATAGCAGATGCCAGTTTCCAATCCCCAGCTCTTTCGTGCCGGCTCTAAACAACCTTTAAACGACCCTCTCATCTCCGTGTCCTCTGGCTTCTGCTTGTTGCGGACGGGGTAAACTAGTCATTCAACCCCAATGAAACTTCTTAAGCTCCTCCTCCTCACCTCCGCCCTTACTCTCTCCGCGCTGGCCGCGCCCATCACCGGCACTGTCACCAACAAGACCACCAACCAGCCCGCCTCTGGCGTCGATATCGTGGTCTCCAAGCTCGCTGAGGGCCTGCCCGAGGTCGGACGCGCCAAGACCGACAGCAAGGGCAATTTCTCCATCGATGTCCCCGATAGCGACAAGCTCCCGCACCTCGTCCGCGCCGAATATCAGGGCGCAAACTATCCCCACTTCACTCCGCCCGGGACGCAGAGCATCGAGCTCGACATCTACGACTCCGCCAAACAGGTCGAAGGCATCACCGGCACCGCCGAGATCATCGCCTTCCAAACCCCTCCGGGAAACGACAAAGAAATCCAGGTGATCGATACCTACGTAGTGCGCAATGACTCCAAGCCGCCGCGCACGCAGCTCTCAGACAAGGCATTCGAACTTTACCTCCCCCAAGGTGCGAAGATCGAAAACTCCGCCGCCGGGCGCGCGGGTGGCATGCCCGTCAACACCGCTCCCGTGCCGCAAACTGAAAAAGGGAAGTATGCCTTTATCTATCCGCTGCGCCCCGGCGAAACCCTCTTCCGCATCACCTACACGCTGCCCTACTCCGGCAAGCTCGCCTTTGCGCCCCACCTCACTTTGCCCATGGATGACTTCGTCGTCATGATGCCGCAGGGCATGAAGCTCGATCCCAAGTCCTCCGGCTTCGGCGCAGCCCCGGATGAAAACGGCATGCACGTCGCCATCGTCAAAGCCGTGCAGCCCACCGACCACGTCGCCTTCGAGGTCAGCGGCAGCGGACAAATCCCCGCTCGCGCCAATATCGCCGGCGCAGGTGGAAATGATAGCGGCCCCGCCTCATCCGCCGCCGACAACGCCGGAGACACTAACACCAACGCCCCCGGAGGCGGCCTCGGCAATCCCATCAACACTCCCAATCCATTAGACAAATACAAATGGTGGATCTTCGCCGCCCTCGCACTCGCCCTCATCGCCGGCGCGGGATACATCATGGGCCGCCCCGGACCCACCACGCCGGTTGCAACACTCGCCTCCGCCGATCGCCGCTCTCTGCTGCTCGAAGCGCTCAAGGAAGAACTCTTCCGCCTCGAATCCGATCGCTCCGAAGGCAAGATCACCGAAACCGAATACGCACAGATGAAGGCCGCGCTCGATCTCGTCCTCAAGCGCGCCTTGTCCGCAAGCAAATCAGGCGCGGTCTCCGCGTGAGTCCCGCAGGGCAAGTCCAGCAGGGACGGCATCTTCGTCCCGCAGCATAAATTTGTCACGCGCTATCATCTGATCCGATATGAGAATGCTTCTTCTCGCCTGCATTGCGACCACGCTCCTGGCTCCGGCCGCCTCCAGTCAGGCGACGCGCACATACACCAGTCCCGACGGCGCATACTCATTTTCTCTCCCCGGCAATTTTCCCGTCTTCACCAATCCCACGCGCTTCGAACCGAACTCCTATCTCGCAGTCTGCCCGCAAAACGCGCAGGTCTGTGTCTCCTACCGCAAGGCCCGCCTCCGCAAGACCAACTTCAACGCCGCCGCCTTCTCCGTCACCGTGCTCTCCCCCGGAAGCTCAGAAGAAACCTGCAACGCCTCTCCCCAGCGCAATGTTCCGCCGCAACCTGACGTAAGAATCGGAGGCGTAGCCTTCCACCACTTCACCACCGGTGACGCCGCCATGTCCCACAGCCTGACCAGCCAGATCTATCGCTCTTTCCGCGGCGGACGCTGTTACCAGTTGCAAACCTCGATCATGAAAACCTCATTCGGCGTCTATCCCCCGGGAACAAAACAGGAATTCACCGCGACAGCCGAGAGAGCAGTAGAAAAGAGACTCGGCAACGTCGTCCGGAGCTTCCGTTTTCAACGCTGAGCTGCTGTAGGATGTTCGCGTTTACCGGCGGAAAAGAACTACAGAATCATTGCAGGTGGGCCGGCTCACGCTTTGGCGTCCATTACTGTAACAAGGTCAGAACGAACTCTGAGATGGATGTTGCAACTGCTAACATTTGCGCTTGTCGCATAAATCCGGTCCTTAAAACTCGAACTTGGAACTCGAAACTGGTCAAGTGGTGAGCGCGGGTGGAATCGAACTACCAACCTACTGATTAAGAGTCAACTCTGTCTTATACACATCAAGCAGTTGTGTACCAACACACAATATGTTGTTGTAGATGCAATAATTTAACTTGAATTAGCGTCTCTTTTCCTCAAATCTCTCTCTCTCTCGGAGTTAGAGTGTTGACACACGCATGAAACGTGTGTATTATGAATCTATTGAAGGTTCGCAACCGGCTCTGTGGGTTGCAAATTCTCCGAATAACTAATCAGTTCAGTG
>JBDTLH010000134.1:0-14017 GCA_039934875.1 Acidobacteriaceae bacterium
CCGAATCATCGGCCACCCGCCCCCTCTAACTCGGTCCAGCCGCCACCTGTGAGCGCTCAACCCCCAACCGGCACAACTCCGTCTCCAGAGTCCAATGCCCCTCCCCAGCCCGGCGGCAATTCGAGCAACGCCAGTCATCCCTCGCAGAATTCCTATGAGGAAGGCGGATTTGCTGTGGCCCCACGCTCCGCCCCGAAACCTGGAGTGCTGCCCGAGAAAAATGTCGAGGACCCCACTGACACCAGCGACCTGATCCCTATTCCCCCGCTGCCGCCTACCGCCGCGACCCTTATCGGTGGTTTTGTGAAAGATGTCGATCCCGTCAACGACCGCGTAACCGTCGCCCCCTTTGGCACTAAGCGCAAGATGAAGGTCTTCTTCGACGAGCGCAGCAAAGTTTATCGCAACGGACGCGAGGTCAGCCCCACGGCGATCCGCAAGGGCGATCGCATCTACCTCGATACCCAGCTCGATAAGGCAAACTCACGCATCTTCGCCCGCAACGTTAGAGTGCAAACCAAGCCTCTGCAAGCCGACGCGCACGGCCAGATCGTCAGCTACGATCGCCAGAACAGCATCATGGACGTCCGCGACGACCTCAGCGACCAGGATGTAAAGTTCCACATCCAACCCGCCGCCATTGTGGACAACCAGGGCCACCCGGGCGCATTAACGGATCTGCAGCCGGGGACCTTGATTAACGCGCACTTTCTCACCGGTCAGGAAGGACGCAATGAGGTCAACCAAATCACCATCCTCGCCGCCCCGGGCTCCGACTACACCTTCGAGGGCCGGGTCACTCACCTCGATATGGGCAGCCATACCCTCGGCCTGGAGAACCAGACGGACGGAAGAATTTATGACATTCAGTTTGACCCGCGGCGCACCCCGATTGGTAATCTTCAGGTGGGCGCTCCCGTCAATGTCACCGCAACCTTCGACGGCAACCAGTACCGCGCGGACTCTGTAACCGAGGTGAGCGCCGCGGATCTTGGTGATCTCGACCAGCTCTCCTCGGACGACCTCGCCTCCGATCAATCCGGCAAGAAATCCAAAAAAGACAAAAAGCACAAAAAGGATGTTAAAACAAATAACAAGGGCGAAGCGAACGCTGAAGACACCACTCCTAAGTGATAGCGCTTACCCCTATCATTTGCATAAAGCTATAACTCTCAATCGAGCAACACTGGAGCGATAGTCTGGTTCGCGCCTCGCAGGGTGAGACAGGGAACTGAACGGTTGCTTCTACGCCCGTTTTTTAGACGCAATTTTCGCATCAAAAACGCGTTTTTCGATGTTTCTTAGCTCTTTTTAAAGAGATTTGCGGCGGTAAAACCGACCAACGCGCCCAGCAGCCACTCGATCCGCCAGGTCTGAATCGCCTGCCATTCTGCCGGAGTGGCCGCCGAAAACAGCATTCCCGTAAAAATTACCGCAATAAGGCAGCCAAAGCCCGCCAAGGCGAAGAACAACGACGCCGAACTGCTTCCCAGCCGCCCCCGCAGCCCACCCCAATCCATCCCAGAGAAAAGACCCGGTGCTGTTGTTGCTTCTAAAGCTGCCTCCCGCTCCCGCCCACACAGATGGCAGAAGCGCGCGCCGATCACCAGCTCGTGCCCGCATCTTTCGCAGGTCTCCACCTGAAACTGAGCGGGTCGCTGTGGCTTCCAGTACTCTCGACCGCTTTCTGCCGGAAATCGATGCGCAACCTGGGACATAGGAGAGCCTACGGTACTTCCTGCACTCATGACTAGCAACTTGATAGCCAAAGCCAACTTCCTTGATAAGGCATTTAATATCATTAGCTTGCAAGCGAACCACATCGCCTGCCCCAAGGCTCTGCCCCGCAATCCTTACTCGCTACTGGTCAATTTCTGCGGGGCATGCGCAAGATTCTCGGCCCCAGCGTGATATGCAGCCAGAACGCCAGCAGAACCAGGTCCGACCGGCGGAAAACGCATACGGCGGGACGCGCTTCCCCGGAGCTGAAAAGGTTCTCGTCGAGTACGCGGTGCAGGCGCGGCAGGGAAACGCCCAGGCGCTTGGCTGCTTCGACCTCCGTAAACAGAGGCTCTTCCGTGATCTGCGAATATGACATTCATCTCCAATGACGCACTGAGTTTCCCTTATACTGCGGCAAAGGCAACGAAAAAATCGGGTAAACTCCTGTCAGCTACTCGCGATGAGACCCTACCTACCTCACTTTTCAGAGCTTTAGCGATACGCGGGACCGGCCCGGAGACGAATGCAGCATTCATCTTTCCCAGCACCCGCAGCGAAGGCAGAGATGGACTTTTAGCGTACACATCACCGCGAGGGTATGGGAACCGCGCTCCCTCGCCATGCGTATCACTATTATTATTATCGATACCTTGATAAAAACCTTCGAGTGAGAGGACATTATGTATTGCAACCAATGTGGCGCCCAAATTGGAGAAGGTGCGGTTCGCTGCCCGGCGTGCGGCAAAATGGTTCCGGCGATTGCCGTGGAGAAGCGTTTAGTCCGCCCGCGCCATGATCGTAAAATCGCGGGTGTTTGCGCCGCTGTGGCCAACTATTTCGAGATCGACGTAATGCTGGTCCGGCTAATCTGGCTGCTGGCCGTGATCTTTGCGGGATCGGGATTGCTGGCCTATGTCATAGCCTGGATAGTCATCCCGGAGGAGCCTGAAACGGTAGTCGTGATGCGTCCACAGGTGTAGCAAACGAATGGCCGGGGTCTCGCCGACCATTCGCAGGGCGAACCCGGCGCGCCAAGGTCGGCGAGGACGCCGACCCTCCATCGCAGATTAGAGCGCGTTATCTAGCGGCTCACCTCGGTTGTTAATTGCGCCAGCATGGCTCGCGCCTGAGTAGCTTGCGGATCACGAGGGGCAATGGTCAGGAAGGCTCTCAGCTCGGTAGCGGCTCCGGCGTAATTTTTCAATGCCAACAGCGTATTCACCTTGAAGAGATAGAGTGAGGCGAAGTTCTTAGGGGCAAACTCCTGAGCGCGTTCCAGCCAGCTCAGTGCCAACTTGAACTCTGATTTGCCAAAGTGGGCTTTCGCCATCTCGTAGTAGCCCTGCCAGGCATTGGGCGCAAGCGACGCCGCGCGACTTAGAATGCGCAGCGCTTCGTCGTAGCGGTGCGTCGCATTGAATGCCGAAGCCAAAACCAGATACGCTCGCGCGTTGGAACTGTCCGCTTTCACTGCATTATCCAGATCGTCGATGGCGGCATTCGGTTTGCTTTGATCGAGATCGCGGACCCCTCGGAGTGTGAGAGCATCGGAGTAATTCGGATAGAGGGTGAGCGCCTCAGCTATATACTTGTCCGCCGCCGCTTCCTCATTTTTTGCAAGCAAGGCGGCGGCCTGCTCGTAAGCTTTGCGTGCCTTCTTGGGGATTTGATAATCGGCAACGGAGACCGTGGAAGCGCCGCCTTTAACTTCGCTCGATGCCCGGGGCAGCCGCAGCACGACCGGAACATCAATGTCTGCGGCGTCAATTCGCTGCCGCACCTCGGCCGCACCCACGTCAGCGACCAGATCATAAGCGCCTGAGCGAAGATTGTCGAATGCAAAGCCGCCTTCGCTGTTGGTATAAGCTGAAGCTACGGGAGACCCGGTATTCGGATTAATCAATTGAACGCGGGCATTTTCAGCGCCGTGCCCGTCGGCGCTTTGAACACTCCCAGTAATTTGGGCCGATTGCCGGGTAAAGCTTTGCGCGCACACTGGCGCCGCCAGGAGAAAAGCGAAAAAGAAGGTAAGCAGTCCGGCGGCAGGATATTTCATGGGCCCTCTATCACCTGTGGCATAACGCTCAGGTTCAATGTTCCATTCGAGCCTGTAAGTACAAGTGAAGTTGCCTTGTCAAGAGAAAACTTGAGAGCTGGCGAAGAAATCATGAAAAAGTAGTGGAAAAGTAATCAATGAGCAAAACTGTCATTCATCCGGCTGCCAATATCCTCGGGTCCTTGCGGCTGCCTGGAGACAAGAGCATCTCGCATCGCTATGCCATGCTGGCGGCGCTCGCCAGTGGCAGGAGCCGCTTTCATAATTTTTCCACTGGCGCGGATTGCGCTAGCACGCTCGATTGTTTGCGTCATCTCGGGGCAAAGGTGCAGCATGATCGCGAGCAGCACATCGTTGATATCGAGGGTTGCGGTGGGCGATTGCGGCAACCCGCGGCAACGCTCGATTGCGGCAACTCCGGCTCTACCCTGCGCATGCTCTCCGGCATTCTCGCGGGGCAGCCGATCGAATGTGAGTTGGCCGGAGATGAGTCACTTTCGCGGCGTCCCATGGGCCGCGTGATCGTTCCGCTGAGACAGATGGGGGCGCAGATCAAAGCCGGCCCGCAAGACCGTGCCCCGGTACACATCAGAGGAGGCAAACTTCACGGCATCCACTATCAGCCGGAGGTCGCCAGCGCGCAAGTCAAATCCGCGCTGCTCTTTGCGGGATTGCAGGCCAAGGGTGAAACCGTGGTGGAAGAGCCCCATGCCACGCGCGATCACGGTGAACTTGCGCTGCGCGCCTTCGGGGCTGAAATTACCCGAGAGAAGCGGCGCACTTCAATTCAGGGCGGCCAATCACTGCATGGCTTTGAAGGCATGGTCCCCGGCGACGCTTCTTCCGCGGCCTTCTTTTTGTGCGCGGCGGCGATCTTCCCCGAATCTAATCTAGTCATAGAGGGCGTACTGATGAATCCTACGCGCGCCGCGTTGCTGGATGTAATGGCATCACTCGGCGCAAAGGTTAAAATCCTTCAGCTTGAAGACCAGCAGGGCGAGCTTGTGGGTACTGTCAAAATCGAGAGCGGCGTTCTGCAGGGCGCATTAATCGAGAGCGGACAGTCGGCTGCTCTGATCGATGAGCTTCCGGTCCTGGCCGCGATTGCGCCCTACACCCGAGACGGAATCGAGATTCGGGATGCGCGCGAGCTGCGCATCAAAGAATCAGACCGTATCGCCCTGGTCGCCAAAAACCTGCTTGCGATGGGCGCGTCCGTTGAAGAGCGCGAAGACGGCCTGCGTGTTCCCGGCCAGCAAGCGTTGCACGGGGCGGAGATCGACAGCGGTGGCGACCACCGCATTGCCATGGCATTTTCGATTGCCGCGTTAAGAGCGAACGGAGAGTCCACGATCGACGGCTCCGAGGCGGCCAGCGTCTCGTTTCCCGAGTTCTATCAAATGCTCGATCAAATCATCGAGCGTTGAGCGTCAGAAGTCAGGAGTTAATGATGGCATTAAGCGAACAGGAGTTCCGGCGTATTGCAGACCGCGAATTAGAGGCGCTCAAACGATCGCTGATTACCGCCGAGTCGGATGCGGACTTCGAAGTGGAAGAGCAGGGCGGCGTGTTGCAGATACAGTTTGAATCTCCGCCAGGAAAGTTTGTGGTGACCACCAACTCCCCGGTATATCAGATTTGGATTTCGGCGCTCTCCACCAGCTACAAGTTGAGCCTGCAAGCCGATAAGTTCGTACTCCCAAGGACCGGGGAGGACCTTAAAGCGTTAGTTGAAAGGTTGATCAACGAACACATGGGGGACACGGCGGTAAAGCTGGCATGATGGCGACGTGACTGGCGGGTTGCGGTTTCGAGGACAACAGAGATGCTTCGACTCGCTCCCACCACGCTAGGCGCGCGGCTGGGACCCCGGTGCGCTCGCTCAGCATGACAATGCCCTTCACTAATAGCAATGCGCCTAGCGCCCGGGGCCGCCGCTATTCCGTGCAGAAGACGTGAGCGGATAGGTTTTACCGTTGCAGCCCAAGCCGCCCTCAATCGCCGTGCCCTCTTCGTAGTCGTTCCAGGTATCCACCATGAGGAAGGGAAGCGGACGGTCGTTGTCATAGTAGCGGCGGAAGACCCGCAGCGAGTCTTCCATCGTTTTGCCGCAGCGCGAGTTCATCTTGCGGTTCTGGGTCCATGAGGCGCGCGAATCATCGAACCCCGGCCACGCTGCGCCCACTGCAATCTTATTGGGATATTGCTGGGTCATCGTGGCATAGAAATGATCCAGATAGTCGCGCCCCCAGTTGGAGCCATCCGGCGTCCATCCCGCTTGCCCGGGAGAGACCCAGGCGTAAAAGCCATCCATCTGGTTGGCGACTCGTGCGTTTGCGTCCTTGTAGATCAAGACCGGCTGGCGGTCCCAACCCTGCATGTTCTCCCGCACCTTCTTCCAGTCCGTGCTCCCTGACTTGGGAAAGATGAAGATCACCGGGCGGTCGTTGATGGTCATGTACGCGTCGCGCGGCACTGAGGCGTGCGGGCCGAAGTAACGGTCGTAGGCATAATTCAAGTCACTGATGGCGTTGTTGGTCGATTCATCGGGGCTGTCACCGCTCTCGTCATACATCAGCGCCACTTGAAAATCTTTGCCGGATGCGACGCGTTGCAGCATGGCATAGCTGCGGTCTTCGAAGTCGCGCGAGGGGCCATACCAATTCACCACGAAGCCGGAAATGCCCAGCTCCTTGGCCTTGCTTATCTGGCGCTCCAGCACGTTGCGGTCCTGCGATGAATAACCAACATTGATGTGTCCCGCGCGTCCGAACCACGGCTGATAAGCCGCCAGAATGTGCGGCTCGCCGCTGGGCGATTGCAGGTTGGTGCGCAGCTCGGCGGCAATGTCCTTGGAGGAAGGGCATCCGGCGAGCAGGAGACACGACAAGGCAAGGGCGGCAAGGGCCGCGGTCTGCCGAAGCAAGTTCATTTCAGGGTTGGATGAGCAGAGCAGCGGTTTGGATGGCAGAGTGCGTGTCAAGGTGTGTAAGCGTGACAGTCCACGTATGCTCTGTTACATTAAATGAGTTGGCCCCCAAGCCAGCGCAAACAGGCCCCCGCTCGCCTGTCCACAAGCAGCGGGGACGTAGTTCAGTTGGTTAGAACGCTGCCCTGTCACGGCAGAGGTCGCGAGTTCGAGTCTCGTCGTCCCCGCCATTCTTTGCCCGCGGATTGCAATGGATGCGGATGGATCAAATATCTAGTCGTTTATAATGTGCTGTCGTAGCAGTGTAGTTATTCCTCCCCCAAGGACGGTCTTCGTGGCAGATAAGCCAAAAGTTCTCGTGGTTGACGATGAGCGGGTCATCGCCGATACGCTCAGCATCATCCTGAATCAAAACGGATTTGACGCATCTGCCGTGTACACCGGCGACGATGCGGTGAGGATTGCGAAAGACCTTAAGCCGCAACTGGTAATCAGTGATGTGATCATGCCGGGAATGAGTGGGATCGACGCGGCGATCCACATTCGCCAGGCCTTGCCTGGGTGCAAGATATTGCTCTTTTCGGGGCAGGCCGCGACCGCCGATCTGCTGGAGCGGGCGCGCAACATGGGGCATGAATTCGAGATTCTGGCAAAGCCGGTGCATCCGCAAGACCTGCTGGCGCGCTTGCGCGAATAAGGGATGTCCGCGCTTGAGGGAAAAGTCGCACTGATCACTGGCGGAGCACGCCGTATCGGACGCGTTTTAGCGCTCACCTTGGCGCGAGCCGGCGCGGACATCGTCTTTACCTATCGCAACTCAGCCGATGAAGCCGAATCGCTGGTGCGCGCTATCAGCGCCCTGGAAAGAGAAGCGCTGGCCGTGCGCTGTGATCTGCGCGACCCCGTAAGTCTGCGCGAGGCAGTCAAGGAGGCAGTCGAATTCGACGGCCGCCTGGATATTCTGGTCAACAATGCGGGCGCGTATCGCACCACAAATTTCGCGGACATCTCGGTAGAGGAATGGGACGAGATGTTCGAAACCAATGCGCGTGCCCCGTTTCTGCTGTCGCAAGCCGCTGCGCCGGAACTGCGCAAGTCAAGCGGAACGATTATCAACATCGGATCGCTGGGAGGCATTCACGGATGGGCCACTCATGCGCATTACAGCGCGTCAAAAGCCGCGTTGCATATGCTGACGCAAGCCACGGCCAAGGCGCTCGCCCCGGAGATCAACGTGAATGCAGTTGCTCCGGGCATGATCTACTTCGGCGAGCCCGCGGGCGCGGAGATGGCGCGCCACTTCGCCGCCAAGACTCCGATGCAGCGCACCGGCACCGCTGAGGACGTTGCCGCTGCCGTCCTCTGGTTTGCCGGCTGCCCCAAGTTCATCACCGGACAAATCCTTGCCGTCGATGGTGGTCTCGGCCTTTAACTATGGTTTTTTGGAAGGCGTTGGATCGCTCTTCTCCACGTCCTTTTTGAACGATTCGAAGAGCGGCAACTTGCCCTGAAGCCCATCGCGCTGCTCGCGTATCCACAGTGCAGGGTGGTCAGTGTCGTGTCCGGCAAATACCGCCATAGTGTCTTCCGCTGGTCCGGTATCGACGCCGATAGCTGGGCGAATCCGACTATTCGGATCTTCACTGTCAGGACCGTTCCCGCGCGAGCTGCCTTCCGTGCGCGGGTCGCCGATATGGATGTTGGCGTCCGGTAATGCCACGCCGCCGTTCACCTCGGCGCGGCGTCCGGCCCTCACCGCGATAACAATATCCGCATCTCTGGGATTCAGCGTGTACTGGTAGCGGTGCCATTTCTGCAGCGCCGCGAAGATTGCATCGGCGGCCGCGCGATCATCGGGGTTCACGTTAATACTGTTAAACCAGTCGGCGCGCGAATCCGCAGTCAGTGGAAGGATGGCGACAAATCGCGCATTCGTGATGATCGCTGGTACCGGCGCGCGGTCTTTTCCCACGGCAACCGACGTGACTGCGGCAACGAACGCGATCACCAATGCAGCTCGTTTCATAGCGACCCCATGTGCAAGATTCTAGTCCTCGCGCTCCAACTCTGGTCGCCAGATGTTCTTATTTTCCAGATACTCGCGCATATAGAGCAGCGGATCGGTTGCGCTCTGTCGGCATTCGATCAGGGTCGGGCCGCCGCCGATGCGGGTGCGATAGATCGCCTCCTGTGCCACGCGGTAAAGCGCGACTGCATCGCTCCCGTCCACTGAGATCTTCGGGGGCCTGGCGCTTTTGATCGCGGTGGTGCCGCGCAACACGTAAACGATGGGAAGCTGATTGAGGACTGCGAATCGCAGGGTTTTTTTGTCGTGCTCCGCGGAGACAACGCGAGTGAACATCATCACAGTCGTCTTTTGCGCTTGCAATTTACCGGCCAGCGCCAACCCGGTCGCGATCTGCAGATTGGCGTCCGGCACTACCGAGATGTCCCTGACCGGGATGTAATGCGGGCCTGCGTTCCTGTCCCAGACCATGGAGTCGCTCTTCGCGAGGTCGAAAGTTGTGCCCACATACAGCGCTTCCTCGCGAAGACCGCGGTGCGGCGCCGCCCTGCGGTAGCGCAGCATCGCCAAGTACAGTCTCTGCAAGATTTGCGGGGTGAGCTGTGAACTCTGTTTGCCGCCGATTGCCATAAGGAAAAATTCTAACGCAAGCTCATTCCTTCTAGAGTGGCGGCGATGAAACAACATACTGTGAAACAATCGGCTGCATTGAAGATCCGCTTGGACAAGCTGCTGGTAGAGCGCGGGCTCGCGGCCTCCCGCGAGCGCGCGCAGGCCCTTATCCTCGCCGGCCGCGTACTCGTTCAGGAGCAGAAGATCGAGAAAGCCGGGGCGTCCGTCTCCAGCGATTCGGTCCTGCGGCTGCTCGGCGCAGACCTGCGCTACGTCTCCCGCGGCGGCCTCAAATTGGAGCACGCGCTCGGGCACTGGGGCATTGATCTTGCCGGCCGCGTTTGTCTCGATATTGGCGCCAGCACCGGCGGGTTTGTCGATTGCATGTTGCAGCATGGCGCGCACCAGGTGATCGCCGTCGATACCGGCAGGGGACAGATCGCCTCCAAACTGCGGCCTGAGAATCAGCCTCGTGTGCGGTTAATGGAAAATTTTAATGCGCGCTTCCTGCAAGCAGAAGACATTCCCGAGGCAGTCGATTTCCTCAGCATGGATGTCTCCTTCATCTCTGCTACACTCGTGCTTCCCGCCGTGCTGAAGGCAGTGCGGGCTTCGCTCCGGGAGGCGGTGGTGCTGGTTAAGCCGCAATTCGAAGTGGGCCGAGAGGCGGTCGGAAAAGGTGGTATTGTGCGCAGTGAAGAGGCCCAGAGATTTGCCGTGAATCGGGTGCGGCAATCGATCACCGAACTCGGCGCGATAACAATCGACATTATCGACTCCCCTATACTCGGTGGAGAAGGGAACCGCGAATTTCTTCTGTATGCACGATTTTCCAAAAGCTAGGCGCGTCGCCATCATCTCCAAGCCGCAAAAGCCGGAGCTCGCGCAGATCGTTCCGGACCTCATTTCCTGGCTCTCGGCACATGCGCTCGAGGCTGTCGCGGACCCCTCCACCGTTCCCTATCTTGATGGCGGTTTTCATCCGGCGGTGCGCATAGTCGAGCGTGGTGCGCTTGCCGAGCAGTCGCTCTATTTTGCTATCGTGCTCGGCGGAGACGGCACCCTGCTCGCCGCCGCCCGCGCAGTGGCCCGTGCCGACGTTCCCATTCTCGCCGTCAATCTCGGCTCGCTGGGCTTTCTCACCGAAGTGCGGCTTGAAGACCTCTACCCCACACTCGACGCCTGGTGCGAAGGCAGGATCACCGCTGACCGCCGAGCCATGGTCCGCTGCGAGATTGTGCGCGATGGCCGCCGCATCGCGCAATATGAGGCGCTGAATGACATCATCGTCGCCAAAGGCAACATCGCCCGCCTCGCCGACCTGCGTGTATCCCTTAACGGGGTCTTCGTTGCCAATTACATGGCGGATGGGGTGATCGTCGCATCCCCCACCGGTTCGACCGCCTATTCGCTCGCCGCCGGAGGCCCAGTCGTCGCCCCCAACTTGCGCGCGATGGTGATCACGCCGGTCTCTCCCCACGCCCTCACCAACCGCCCGCTGGTCGTTGCCGGCGCTTCCGAAATCCTCCTGACCCCCAACCGCGCCGAACAGCTCTTCGCTACCGCCGATGGGCAAGAGGCGCACCCCATTGAGATGGGTGACGAGGTACGCTGCCGTCTCTCCGAACACGACGTGCAACTCATCCGCCTCGAACAAACCAGCTTCTTCGAGGTACTGCGATCAAAACTGAAATGGGGTGAACGATGAACCGAATTGTCATTGCCGCTGTTGCGCTGTTTCTTTCTTCCGCGCTGTCGGGACAGGAGAATGCCAAGCCCGCCGCCGACCTCATCCTGACCAACGCAAAGATATGGACCGTGGACCGCGCCCATCCCAACGCCGAAGCGGTTGCCATTATCGGGGAGCGCATCGTCGCCGTGGGCACCGGCGCCGAGATAAACCAGTGGCGCGGCGCCAAGACCAGGGTCCTCGACATTCACGGCAAGCTCGTGCTACCCGGTTTCAACGACGCGCACACGCACTTCATGGATGGCGGCTTCAGCCTCGCCAGCATCGATCTGCATGAGACGCATTCGCCGCAGGAGTTTGCGCAGAAGTTCGCAGCTTATATTCACGACAAGAAGCTCCAGCCGAGCGAATGGATCACCGGCGGCGGCTGGGATGAGCAATCTTGGACAAATCCGCAACTCCCCACGCGACAGATGATAGATGCCGTTACACCGGACAATCCCGTCTCTGTGGAACGCCACGACGGACACGAAGTGCTGGCGAATTCGCTTGCTCTGAAGCTCGCGGGCGTGACCGCGCAAACGCCCAATCCGCCGGGCGGCGAAATCGTCCACGATAAAAATGGAGAACCTACCGGAATACTTAAGGATGCCGCCATCGGTCTGGTTGGCGGCAAGATTCCCGCCCCAACTCCCGCGCAGCGCATGGCCGCCGTCAAGCGCGCATTGGCCTACGCGGCCTCGCTCGGCTTGACCAGCGTGCAGGTGATGAATCCCAGCTATGGCGAGATGGCGGTCTATGCCGAGCTCGCAGGGCGCGGGCAACTCACCGCGCGCATCTACGCCGCCCCGATGGAGACGGGCTGGCAAGACCAGGCGAAGCTGGGCATCCGCCACGCCTTCGGCAGCAGCTACTATCGCATGGGCGCGCTCAAGGGATACGCCGACGGCTCGCTCGGCTCCACCACCGCCTACTTTTTTCAGCCTTATCTGGATGCACCGAATACCCGCGGCCTGCTGAGCGACGAGATGCAGGACCGCGATGCGATTTTCAAACGGCTGCTTAACGCAGACAAAGCGGGACTGCAAATCTGCATTCACGCCATCGGCGATCAAGCGAATTCCATCGTCCTCGACATGTTTTCCGAGATCGAGAAGATGAATCCGCTGCCCAATGCCGAGCGCCGCTTCCGCATCGAACATGCCCAGCATCTTGCGCCCAAAGACTTCGACCGCTTTGCCCAGCTTGGCGTGATCGCATCGGTGCAGCCCTACCACGCGATTGACGACGGTCAGTGGCTGGAGAAGCGCATCGGCGTCGAGCGCGGCAAGACTACTTATGCCTTCCGCACCCTTCTCGATCACGGCGTTCATCTCGCCTTTGGCACCGACTGGACGGTGGCTCCCTTGAATCCGCTCGACACCATCTACGCCGCCGTCACCCGCGCCACACTCGATGGCAAACATCCCGACGGATGGAACCCCGAGCAGAAACTGACCGTTGCGGAATCGGTCCAGGCCTACACCATGGGATCCGCCTACGCGGAATTTCAGGAGCAGGAGAAGGGAAGTATAGCTCCCGGCAAACTCGCGGACCTGGTAGTGCTCAACGGCGACATCTTCAAGATCGCGCCCGCCGAGCTGCGCAACGTGAAAGTTGAGCTCACCATGGTGGGCGGCAAAGTCGTTTATCGTGCCGCGGAGTAACCCCCTCGATCTCCTTGAACAGGCATAGCTTTAGGCAATTCCTGATAAAAATAATGTGCCTTATCCAATCCAACTGCCTCCTGCGAGCGTAACCAATACGCAGCACAAATTCATTAACACGCAGGAGAATAAGATGTCCAGTCGTTTGTTGGCAATTTTCGCGGTTACCATGCTTTGCTTTGCTTCGGCATTTGCAGCCAGTGATCCGATGGTGGGCGGCGCCGCTATGTCGCCCAAGAAGAACATCATCCAGAACGCTATGAATTCCAAAGACCACACCACTCTGGTCGCGGCAGTCAAGGCTGCGGGCCTGGTGGACACCCTCGAAGGCCCCGGTCCCTTCACCGTATTCGCTCCCACCAACGAAGCGTTTGCCAAGCTGCCCGCCGGCACCGTGAAAAATCTGCTCAAGCCGGAAAATAAGGCCACGCTGGTCAAAATCCTCACCTATCACGTCGTCTCCGGCAAATTGAGCGCGAAAGATCTGATGAAGATGATCAAGGACGGCAACGGCACCGCGACCCTCACCACCGTCGAAGGCGGCAAGCTGATGGCCTCCTCGCCCAACGGCAAGTCCATTCAACTCAAGGACGAAAAAGGCGACACTGCCAACGTAACCATCGCCAATGTCTTCCAGTCCAACGGAGTCATCCACGTGATTGACACGGTTCTGATGCCTGAGTAATTGCCTCATTTTGCGAAACCAAGGCGCTTCCCCGTAATGGAGGAGCGCCGTTTTTTATACTTGGTCCAGTCCCAAGCGCTTGATCAATATCCGTTCGTAACGCTTCCAGGGAACCAGCACCGTGATCCACTTCGCCGCCCAGATCATTTTGCCCACCGGATAACGCAGCCCCGGCTCCGGATCGAGCGCGATCTTCACCACCGTTGCAGCTACCGCGGCGGGGTCCTCTTTGGCGTGGCTCTTGATTAACTCTTGAAAACGCTTCGCGCGCCCCGCATTCGGAGATTTGAATGTCGCCGCCGCGACCCGCGAACTCCGCGTCCAGATGTCCGAATCATGCGACCCCGGTTCAATCAGCGACACGTGAATGCCCAGCGGAAGGCATTCCATGCGCAGCGCCTCGCTCCAGCCCTCTAATGCCCACTTGGACGCGCCATACGCGCCCAGCATCGGAATCGCCCGGATGCCCGACGCCGACGACATCATGAGTATCTTGCCGCTGCGCTGGCCGCGCATCACCGGCAGCACCGCCTGCGTGACGGATACCTGCCCAAAAAAATTCGTCTCGAACTGCGAGCGCAATTCATCGAG
>JBDTLH010000135.1:0-8787 GCA_039934875.1 Acidobacteriaceae bacterium
ACATGCGGTTGGGTGAATCTTGAATCTGCAGTTCGCATCAAAGACATTAGTGGTGTCACAACTATTAGGCTTGACAACCAGTATTTGAATGGTGACTATAATGTTTAAGGAAACGAGTATGCGTAAACAAGACGGCGCAATCTAAGTAAACTCTGAATAAGTCGAGCAGGATCCCCAGCGGCTAAAAGCCGCCGCTGGTATTTCAGTGACACTTATCCCCGGCTGAAGCCGGGAGTCTACCCAAAACGTTCAAAAGCACAGTTAATCAGAATGTTCCTAAATCGAGGCGGTGATTTGTAAGAGATTAATATCCCAATGTTGAGCTCTGGAATCACGCTCTTGAATTTGCGCCAAATCAAGCCGCCATTGTGTAGGGTTCATTTTCTTATCTAAAAGTTGAATCCAGAATGCTTTTGTTGTTTCAGTATCCAGATTTTTACGTGTTTGAAATAAGTCTGGATCGCTCATGATATTTTGCCACACATAGCACAGTTGGTGCCGTTCTTGGTACTTTTCGAATTCCTCCAACAGTTGATCATGAGCTGGGAACGCAGTCAGGGTTTCAGTAAACGCTTTCCAATCGCTAGGATCGCCGGTATAGGCCGCGACAAATTTCAGTTCGCAAGCGAGATTCTGTAAGACTGCATAGCGCTGTTTCAGATCAATCTCCGGCAACAACTTGCGGTATTCGTCTGCTGCCTTCCTGCGGCCTTCGATCTGGTCAGCCACTCCTTGTGCGGTGCCAAGTCTGTCCGCCGGATGGGGTAAGCAGCCATAGAGCTGCGCCCTGACAAAGATCGTGAACTTCCAGCCGGGATCGTACTGCTCCGCGGCCTCAAGAGATTTGAGCGCCTGGATGCGGGAATCTTCAATGGTTGCGAGCTTGGTAGCCCGTACCCAGGCAGGCTCCGCGACGAAACCTTGAATCAAAAAGTAATGCGCATACGCTTGATAGGAGTGGGCCTTTGCCAGTTGGTGGTTGCTGAGCAATGGTTTGTTTTCAGGGTGGAGAAACTCTTTCAAACGTCGTATTGCATGCCAATAATTCTGTTTGACAATCAATCCGCGTACGCTCTGCAACAGCGCAGCTAGATATTTCTCGGACTGCTGTTGAGATCTGTTACTGAAACGAAAATGAGGATAAAGATAGGTGAAGGCGTCGATCTCGTCCATTACGGCGAGCTGCTCGCTCTGGCGCAGGTCTTCTTCTTTTCCCAGCATCTTGTCAGATTCTTCGAGGAAGCCGGGGAGCTCGTTCTCCGAAATCCTGTTCCATACTTCATCAATCTGAAGCGCAATGTCTCGGGCCTGACCAATGGTTTTCAGTCCGTGGGCAAGGTCCGCTGTCTTCAATTTAATTTCGTCGAGCTTGGCCTGCGACTTCTTTTCCAGTTCGTCGAGCTTCTCCTGAGAATCGTTCTTGAACTCGAACAGGTTCAGGTAACCGCGGCCGAGCACGATTGCGGCGAGAATCGCGAATACCCCGAGAAATGCGGTGCCAGCTTCGCGGGTGCGCTTCTCTGCGTCCTGTGCCTCCGCAATTTGGCCTTCGGTCAGCTTCATTTCCGCGCTGAGCAGGTCATGTTCTTCTTTGGAGGTGTCAATCATCTCACCCCCAGCCGATGTACTTGCTGGATCTCCACTTTGGTCGGGAACAGCTTTGCCTTCGAGGGCCGTCAGTCGTCTCTCAATTTGGCGCAGTTGCGTTAGGGGCGCCGCATTAACATCAACTGGATTAGTTCGGTGCAGGAAGAACAGCCAGACAAGTGCGGAGCCAGTCAGCGCCACGACGGCGGTCATTACCACTCCGGTGTACATTGCAGCCTTCGACGCTTCCCACTTTGTGGTCATGAGTTTGCTCCTTGCACGCTGATGGCTGAAAGTGTAAACCGTTATGTCTTCGAGCCGGAGAGTTCCTGCTATCCTCAACCTAACACCGCAACCTAACACCGAAATCCAGCGTAGCGGATTCGCCTTGTACGCGAGCATCCGCCGTGCGCTGCATGAAAGAGAGTAGTCAATGGCAGAAATGGTACGCATTACCCTGCCCGACGGCAGCATTCGTGAGCTGCCCAAGGGAGCAACCGCGTTGGAGGTAGCCAATCAGATCAGTCCGCGGCTGGCGGATGCGGCGTATGTGGCGAAGATAGATGGGAAGGTGGTTGATCTTTCCACCCCCCTCGAAGCCGACGCGCACGTCACCCTTCTTACCGACAAAAATCCTGAGGCGCTGGAAGTAGTGCGGCATTCGACTGCGCACCTGCTGGCGACGGCGGTATTGGAATTGTTTCCCGAGACCAAGCTGGGTCACGGGCCACCTACCGAGAGCGGATTTTTCTATGATTTCTATCGCCCGACGCCGTTCACTCCGGATGATCTCGAAAAAATTGAAGCGCGCATGAATGAGGTGGCGGCGCGCGGAGATAAGTTCGCTCGCGAGTGGGTGGGGCGCGAGGCTGCGCTCCAGCAGTATGAGGCCGAAGGGGATTGGATGAAGGTGCACTTCATCAGCAAATTCACCGATTCCGACAAAGTCAGCTTTTATCGCAATGGGGAGGTTGTGGATTTCTGCCGCGGCCCGCATGTGCCTTCGACGGCGAAATTGAAAGCCTTTAAGTTGTTCAGCATCGCGGGCGCGTATTGGCTGGGCGACGAGAAAAACCAGCAGTTGCAACGGATTTCCGGCACGGCATTTTTTACTAAGAAGCAGCTTGAAGACCATCTGCACGCGCTCGAAGAGGCGAAGAAGCGCGATCACCGCGTGCTGGGCAAACAACTCGACCTCTTCTCGATCCAGGAGTTGGCCGGGCCCGGGCTGATCTTCTGGCATCCCAAGGGCGGCATGGTTCGCAAGATCATGGAAGACTGGATGCGCGACGAATATCTGAAGCGCGGATATTCGCTGGTCTATACGCCCCATGTAATGCGCACCGAGTTGTGGAAGACCAGCGGACATGCGGGCTACTACGCGCAGAACATGTTTACCCCCATGGAGCTCGACGATGCGGATTACCGCATGAAGCCGATGAATTGCCCGGGGCACATTTTGATCTACAAGGACCAGTTGCGCTCCTACCGCGACCTGCCGGTGCGCTTGGGCGAGCTGGGTACGGTCTATCGTTATGAGCGTTCCGGCGTGATGCACGGATTGCTGCGGGTGCGTGGCTTCACCCAGGACGATGCGCATATCTTCTGCACTCCGGAGCAGATTGAGGATGAGGTCGTAGGTTGCATCGACTTCGCGTTGGCAGTCCTGCATACCTATGGATTCAAGGAGTTTAAAGTCGAGCTCTCGATCTGGGACCCGAACGATAAGCAGAACTATATCGGGACCGAGGAGAACTGGAACCTGGGCATCCATTCGCTCGAGAATGCGCTGCGGCGGCGGGAGATTCCTTATACGACGATCCCCGGCGAAGCGGCGTTTTACGGGCCAAAGATCGATGTGAAGCTGGTGGATGCGATCGGACGCCTGTGGCAACTTTCGACGGTGCAATTCGACTTCACGCTCCCGGAGCGCTTCGGCCTCGAATACGTGGGTGAAGACGGACACCGCCATCAGCCGCTGATGGTGCATCGCGCGCTATACGGATCGATTGAACGCTTCTTTGGCGTACTGATTGAGCACTACGCCGGGAATTTTCCCGTGTGGCTGGCGCCAGTGCAGGTGGCGCTGGTCCCCATTGCCGAGCGCCACGCGGAGTATGCGCACAAGGTCGCCGGGCGGCTCAAAGCGGAAGGGGTGCGGGTCGAGATCAATCAGCGCAATGAGAAGATGAATGCGAAGGTCCGCGAATTCACGATGCAGAAGATTCCCTTCATTCTGGTGATGGGCGACAAGGAAGTGGAGTCGAATGCGGTGAGCGTGCGCGCGAGAGGCAAGGGCGATGAGGGGCCCGCGCCGCTTGAAGAGTTTGTCGGAAGGGTGAAGAGGCTGGTGAAGGAAAAGACGGTGGAGTTGTAGGCCGCCCGGAAATCACGCTTGAAAGAGGCGTATGCCGACAAGCTTGGCGGCGTCTTTGAGGTCTTTGTCCAAAGTCGCCAAGGTCGCCCTTTTAACGATGGCAAGTCTTAGATAGGCGGCATCGTAAACGGTCAATTTGTGCTGGCGGGCGATAGCAAGGGCGTCCTGCAAGGTTACAGGTTTTGCATCAATGGGCAGCCCGCTCAATTCCCTCATTTGAGCATCGACTTCGCTAATTGAGATTCGCCGTTCCCGTTCAGCCATTAATAAGCCATTCGCCATCTCCGTCTCCCATAACGGCGGGACGAAAGCGCCGTGCCGGACGATATGCCGAATCAACTGCTCGCCATAGTCGCTGCGTTCGTCAGGCAAGCAAAAGGAGAGGCAGGAGGAAGCGTCAACAACAATGGGCATCAATGCTTTCGTCCAGCTTTGACCAGATCAGAATAATCCATTCCTTTAGGAAGAGGCTTGCGCTCCAGGCTTAGAAAATATTTCAAAGCTTCTTGCGCGCGCGCCTTTTTCTCTTCGTCATTCTTTATCGGGATTATTCGAGCTACAGGTTTGCCGCGATTAGTGATTTCAATCACTTCGCCTTGCTGCACTTCTTCGAGGAGGGCAGAGAGATGGGTTTTTACGTAGAATGATCCGGCGGTTTTCATATAACTAGTTTAACAGACTGGTTGGTTAAGCGGTTGCGATCACGTCTATCTCGACCAGCACATCCTTGGGCAGTCCCGCGACCGCGACGGTGGAGCGTGAGGGGGGTACTGCGCCGTTCGCGGTCATGTGCTTGCCGTAAACCTCATTCATGGCGGCGAAGTCGGACATGGATTTGAGGAAGACGGTGGCGCGCACGACATTTGCCAGGCTGGTACCGGCCGCGGCCAGGATGGCGGCGATGTTCTGCATGACGCGCTCGGTTTGTTCGGAGACACCGCCTGTGATGACTTGGCCGCTCGCCGGGTCGAGGGCGATCTGTCCGGAGGCGAAGATGAATCCGTTGGCGTTAATAGCTTGAGAATAGGGGCCGATGGCCTTGGGAGCGTGGTCGGTTGCGATAGCTTTCTTCATGAGGAGAATTGTAGCGCGGCATCCCCGAGGCAATCGCACCCGAACCTGACCAGGTGTTCCTGGATGGTCCATTTAACCCCTTATGAGTTCTTCCTCTGACTTCTGGTCTCGTTTTGATAACTACTCTCCGTCCTTCACCCTAGAACTGGTCTAATAACCGTAAGGTCTCTGGTCTATTGCACAAAACGCATAATTCGATCGTTTTTTTGAGCGCTTTCGATGGTTTTTTGTGACGTTCTAGCTACATTTTTAGTTGATCTCGCGGGTCTCAGATGACCCTAAGCTCACTAAGGCTTTGACTCCAAGCTGGGCCGGAATTGAGTTTAGAGCTTCTTGATTCTCTGCACCTCGCGAATGCCGGCGATCTGGCGCACGCCGCGAATGATGCGTTCGAGGTGCTTGAGATCGTCGATGTCGAGGATGAGTTCTATCTTGGCGTCCACGCCGTGTTGGATCGCGGTGGAGATGTTGCGGATGTTGGCGTTCTCGTCGCTGATCACCGCGGTCAATTGCTTGAGTATGCCGGCGCGATCATCGGCAAACACATTCAGCTTCACGGGATAACTGAGATTGCTTCCCGGCATCGCGCCCTTCCCGCCATTGGCGACGTGCTTGAGCGCCTTTGCCCATTCGACGTTGATGCGGCGGTCGGGCTCATAGAGCAGGTTCTGCACGTTGGGGCAAGACCTGGAGTGCACAGCGACGCCTTTTCCGCGGGTGACGTAGCCCACGATCTCTTCGCCGCGGATGGGGTTGCAACAGCGCGCGCGATAGATGAGCAGGTCGTTGTGTCCGACGACGGCAAGCGCGCCTGTGTCGCCCTGAAAGATGTGGCGGATGACGCCGGTGAGGCCGTGCTTGGGGAGATCGAGCTCGGCGTCGGTGCGGGGGGCCAGTTGCTCCGCGGCTTGGGGGCTGAGTTTGATGAGCACGCCGCGCGAGCCAATGCGGCCGTAGCCGATGGAGGCGAGCAGGTCCTGCGCGGTTGCGACCCCGTATTCACTGGCGATCTTGGCATAGTGTTCGTCGGTAATGCCTTTGAGAGCGACGCGGTATTTCTTGGCTTCACGCTCAATCAGCTTGCGCCCGATCTCGATGGCGCGCTCGCGCTGGTGCACCTGCATCCAGTGCTTGATCTTGTTGCGCGCGCGGCCGCTCTTGACGAAGGTTAACCAATCGCGGCTGGGGGTGTGGCCCGCTTGCGTAATGACCTCCACGATATCGCCGTTGTGCAGGGGGCTGCGCAGCGGGACCATGCGTCCGTTGATGCGCGCGCCGATGCAGGTGTGTCCTACCTCGGTGTGCACGGTGTAAGCGAAGTCGATGGGCGTGGCGTCGCGGGGAAGGATGATGACCTTGCCCTTCGGGGTAAAGGTGTACACCTCTTCCGGGTAGAGATCGATCTTGAGAGTGGAGATGAATTCGTTGGGATCGAGCACGTCGCGCTGCCATTCGACGACCTGTCGCAGCCATGCCAGGCGCTGCTCGTCTTTAGCGCTGACGATGGGGGAGCCATCCTTGTACTTCCAGTGGGCGGCGATTCCTTCTTCCGCCAGCTTGTGCATCTCTTCGGTGCGGATCTGCACCTCGAACTGCATGCCGCTTTCGGTAATCACGGTGGTGTGCAGCGACTGGTAGAGGTTGGGCCGGGGCATGGCGATGAAGTCCTTGATGCGGCCGGGGACCGGACGCCATATGGAGTGGATCGCGCCCAGAGCGCTATAACAATCTTTTACCGAGCGGGTAATGATGCGAACGGCGAGCAAGTCATATACCTGGTCCACGGCGATGCGCTGACGTTGCAATTTCTGCCAGATGGAGTAGAGCCGCTTAATGCGCCAATCGATGCGCACCGGTTCGACAGTGTTGTCGCGCAGTTTAAGGCGGATCTCGGCAACGGTCTTCGCGAGAAACGCCTCGCCCGCCTTGCGGCGTTCTTCGATGGAATCATGCACCTGCTTGTAAGAGATGGGATCGACGTAGCGGAAGGCGAGGTCTTCGAGCTCGCCGCGCACCTTTCCCATGCCCAGGCGGTGGGCGATGGGCGCATAGATGTCAAGGGTCTCGCGCGAGATGTGCAACTGCCGCTCGGGGGAGAGGTGCTCGAGGGTGCGCATATTGTGCAGACGGTCGGCGAGCTTGATGAGGACGACGCGGATGTCATCCACCATCGCGAGCATCATCTTGCGGACGTTCTCGCCCTGGCGCTCTTCTTTGCTGGCGCTGGCGTGCTGGATCTTGTCGATGTTGGTGACGCCGGCGACGATGTGGGCGACCTGGGGACCGAACTGGGCGCGGATCTGTTCGGTGGTGGCGACGGTGTCTTCGACGGCGTCATGGAGCAGTCCGGCGGCGATGGCTGTCGAGTCGAGTTTCATCTCGGCCAGCACTTGCGCCACTTGCAGAGGATGGGTGAGGAAGGGCTCGCCGGAGGCGCGTGTCTGTCCGCGATGGTGTTCGCTTGAGAAGGCGTAAGCCCGGTCGATGACGTTCAGGTCATCATTAGGGCGGTTGGCGTGGACGGTCGCCAGCAGGGTATCGAAGAGCGCGCTGGTGGTCTCATCCGCTGAGCTCACAGGTTGGCGCAGGGTCGCCATGATTGATTATAGCTGTGCGGGTTGGAGCAGTAGCGGTTTGACTGCCGATATCTCCGTGGGGCTAGAGACGGTTCGCCGGCGCTAATGGCAGCTAGCTGCCGGCTACCAATGATCAGCTATTGGGTGCAAAGCGCACTATGCCGCGGCATAAAACGCCGCGGCATAGGAGGACAATCGCTGACCACTAACCACGGTTGGATCAGTGGACCGTGAATGCAACCGGGTTGGACTTGATAAACCCACCATTGGGTCCAACTTCAATCGCCGTCGCACTGTGGGTTCCCACCGCAAGCGGCACAGTGGTGTTAATCATGTTCCCGGGATAGTTGTTGACTTTGACGTTGTCGATCCACAGCTCCATATGGTTCACGGTGCCGGTTGGGTCGGTGCCCGCAGCCGTGACTGGCACCGGAGAGGAATACGCCTGCCCCGCCACCGGAGCGCAGACATTCACGCCGGGTGAGGGGGGAGGAGTGCAGGACGGTTGCTGGCCGTTTAGGCCAAAGCCGAAGATCGCCTTGTTGCCGCCGACATAGACGTGCCCGTTTATCACGGTGGGAACGGGATACTTGATCCCCTTTCCCAACGCTGGGCTGACGTAGAGGACGTGGCTTACGTTGGTGGCGTCATAGGCGTGCAACGTACCGGTGGTGTAGTCGTAGCCCCACACGATGGCGTTGGATAAGCCGTTCGAGGAGACAACTGCTTGTCCACCGGGGAAGGCGTAGATAAAGGTGTCTTTGGAGACCGGAGTCGTTGAAAGCAATCCGGTGCTGGGGCTCAAGCTGAACATCTTGAGCGAATCATTGTTGCCGATAAAATATACGTTCTGGTTCCAGTAGGCTGGGGTAGTGAAGGAAGCGTTATCGGACTGCGTCCCTGGGCCACCCAGCTGACCAGGCACCTCCTGGATAATGTTGTCGCTGCCGTTCCCGATGTGCGACAAGTGGTTGCGATCCATAAGGTAGATAAGCAGCGGCTTGCCGGCAATAATGAGCTCGTTGGGATAAGGGCCGGCCTGGTCCGGCACCAGCAGCACTCCGCCTGAGCCGAGGTCCAAATCTTTACCGGTCTGATACGCATTGTTGTAAGGAGTGAAGTAGTCCAGCACCGTGAGCGCGGGGCTGAGCTTGATGACACTTTGGCCGAACA
>JBDTLH010000136.1:0-5381 GCA_039934875.1 Acidobacteriaceae bacterium
CTCGGGCCTGCAGGGAGGGCCCAGATACTTTTGGTCGATAGGGAGGCAGCGGGACCGAAGATTTCAGTCCACGTATCAGTGAACGTAGCAACAAAGCACACCACTCCGCCCAACGAATCGTCGCACGAAATCAAGTGGGATTGGAAGATCTTCACCCGCCCGCCAGAGAGGAGATTCATCGAAATTACGCAGCAGACCCTATCCGATTTGCTTATGGAAGTAACGAATGGGTGAGAGTGAGAATTTAGCTCTTCAGTCTATTGCAAGAACACAGACGGGCGGAGAGGCATCCGCACGGAAGGTCAACGTGTACCACGGAGGAAGGCGGGAATACTCAGGGACTGAAGGGGGACGTCGCCGCCCACCCTTCGCGCAAAGTGCGCGTGAAGAGTGGAGATACCAGGAGCGCCACCCGCCGGCTGCGGTTACCTTGATCCGCCGGTTGCGGCGAGTTTCCGCACCGCGCCTAAATTGACTCTCTCCATCTCGTTCAGCATTGGATGCAGCACTTGCGCTGCCTGGGGATTGCTCTGTCCGAGCGCCTGCACCTCCGCTCGCATGCGCTCAATCTCCCGCATGTCACCCGGATGAACAGGACCAAACTTCTGCTTCGGTTTGGGATGCGTGATGCTCTGGATCAGATCCATAAAGCGCTTGTAATCGCCACCCCAATCTTCCGTCGAACCCGGCGCTTCAAACGTGGATACAGCAGTGATTGGATTATTTCGATTCGAGCTATCGCTGGCCGAAGCGGTGACCCGCAAAACGTAAGCGCCGTCGGCGGGGTCGCTGGTCAATGTCAATACTCCGGTCTCGGGAACAATCTCGTACTTCACCTTCACCGCTCTGAGGCCACCGGGAGGCAAGATAGACATAGCGCCGCTGTTTCCGGTGAACATGTAGTTCTCCAAATACCAGTAAACATTGACCACCGATGCTTTATCCGGAGAGCCGTCTCCTCCCAGCCCCGCCGAAGTCGGGGTATAGACTTCCGTTCTGGCCGTCGCGGTGCGTACCCAATCGAATTTGCCGGCGAAATCCCAGCCGGGGATACTCCGCTGCTCCAGCACCGTAGTCTTCACGTCATCGGCAATGCTGGTCGCGATACTCACACGCTTGGCCGCCAAGGTTGAAGTGATGCGGCAGGTTACGTGCACCGGCGGCGACTCGTGAATGGACGCGTCGCTCACAGTGACGCACACCGTCCCGTGGTCGGTCTCCACATTCACATCGCAATCGGCGCTGGGAAACACAATCCTTCCCGCATACCAAACTGCTGTGCCTGAGCCATCGGAGAGGTCTTTGACGGTATGCACGATCACTCCGCCGCGGATGCGTGAATCGCCGCTCGAGGACAATGCCTGGTCCCACTTGGAGAGCGGATCCGAAAATTGCTCGAAGTGATGGCGGTATTCGATATAGACGCGGCCGTGCGCGGCGCTGTCTTCGTTTGCAGGATGATAGACGACCAGCTCGGCTGCTCCCGCCTCGCCACTGCCGGCGTGGCTGAGAGCGAACAGCGCGCCCTCGCTGCCCTGGGTGACGTGGCGCACCTTCCCCGCCGTTTCCAGCGCCAAGGGGAAGAAGAAGTGCAACTGAGCGCGCGATAGCATGGGACCGGCGGAGAGTGCGCCGGGAAATCCGGCTTTTGCTTCAGTGGCCGGCAAATTGAAGGTCGGAGCAGGGTTGGCGTCTCCGAATGAAGCCGAGGACATCAAGTCGTAAGGATCTCCGTAGGGAAATCCAGTCACGCCGGTGCCCGCCCAATCGATCCCGTGGTTCAGCAGGCCATAGGTATGGTTGAAGCCCAGCACATGCGCGAACTCATGACAGAAAAATGTGCGGCTTTCAAACGCGACGAGGACCGCGGAATGTCCCGGCCCGATGCCGTCCGCGCCCGCATCATAGCCGCGCAACACCATTGCCGGAAGGGCTGCGGGATCGTTCGCCAGAGCGGGGTTCGGCCCCTGCGCCTTGCCGGGAGATGCGACGACTATGAAGGAGTCGTATTGGCCCAGGTTGACTCCGGCGTTGGAAGCGGCTGCTTTGGCGGCATCGCGCAGGTTCCCCCTCGCGTCGGGCGGAGCCGCCAGGATTACGTCATACCAGCCGAAGAAATCGAAGGCGGCGAAATCAAACCACCTCTCCGTATTGTCGTCAAAATATCGGGCCAGCGAAGAGTCTCCGGTCAAGAACAGGTCACGGCAATCTGCTAAGGAGGGTGCGGGAGAATTATCATGCCGCACCAGAATCACGGCAACACGGCGCTGCTCACTCATGTCATCTCCTTTTGAGACGTCAAAAAAGTTCTGAATCAGTTATTCCGGAATGTGACGAACCCGCTCTTCGCGCAACGAACACTGACAAAGAACAACCCACTCTTCGCGACGGACGAAGATGCGTGCGAAGAGTGAGTTGCGCTTGGTAACAGAGTTGTCTCTAGGCAAATCCGAATTAGTTCCGAACTAGTTCGGAATTAGGCGTGGAAGCGCCGACGCAACGGCGAGATCAGCCCGAGCAGGCCAGTGCCGAGTACGATAAAGCTGGAAGGCTCAGGGACCTGGGTGCCACCGGCAACCACGGAGACGTCATCGAGGAAGAAGTACGCGGGATCGTCACGGAAGCCGAACTCGATGGTACTGGAGTTGCTCGAAGCGACTACGTTGTAGGTGAATAAGGTGTAGTCGAAGCCCGGGGTGTCGGTGATGCTGAGGAGTGTGTTGCCGTCAAACATAGCGCTGAAATCGTTGGGCGTACCCGACTCGGCAGCCAGCCAGAAGCTGAAGGTGTAAGCATCGCCGGCGACGGTGCTAATGGTCTGGCTGAGGGTGCCATCAGAGCCGACTGGACCGAGCTGGGCGGAATACGTTCCGGTATGGGGCATGAAGGTGGTTACATTGCAGAACAAACCGCAGTTGCCACCGAGCGTCCATCCGGTGAAGTCTCCGGTTTCAAAGCCGGGGTTGGTGACGAGGTTGGTGCTGGCGAAAGTAGCGGTTGGCAAAAGGATCGCGAGTGCCGCAACCGCCAGGAAGAGAGACATTTTCTTCATAGTGACTCCTGACATATCTGGGATTGGGGGGGATGCAATGTAGAAAGCAATTCGGTCTCCATTTAGCATTATTGAAACTAAAGAGGTTACAGCGACGCGGCGAATTGGCAGTCGCAAAGTATTGCGGAGAAGTAGTAAATGATTACCATCGGGGCAGCCGCCGCCGATTTCGCCGATGATGGTGAGGCGGTGAGCACTTCTTGCAGGGCGGTGCGTGATGTGTATGCTTGCTGGATGCGGATTGCGCTGCGGCTATTGCTGCTGGTGGTGCTGGTTTGCCTGATGTTTCCGGCGCTGGTATTAGGGCTTTATTTTTTCGCGCCGCGGGAAAATGCGCGGCTGGGCAAGGTGGACACGCTGATTGTGCTGGGATGCCCGACCAGAGCTGATGGGTCGCCCACGCCGGAGCAGCGCGAGCGGGTGATGGAAGGGGTACGCGAGTTCAAGATGGGCAGGAGCGAGCGCATGATTATGACCGGCACTGCCGCCCACAACCGTTTTGTGGAGGCGCATGCGATGGCGGCGCTGGCCGAGGCGAATGGGGTCCCGGCGTCGGCGGTGATTGAAGAGGTGCAGGCGCACGATACCATCCAGAACATTTACTACTCCGAGAAGATCATGGAAGCGAAGGGGTGGCACACGGCGGAGGTCATCAGCTCTCCGTATCACCTGCCGCGCACCGCGCTGATCCTGCGGCATTATCCGCAGTTGCAGTGGGAGACCCACGCCGCACGTTGGCCTGCGGAGTATGGGTTGGGGAGGAAGTTGAAACTGGATTGGAGAGAGGCGGTGGGCAGCTTCCAAATTCGGATGCACGGGTTTCGGCGATCGAAGTTTCTGGCGAATTAGAGGCGGCGGAGTCGTCGGCCAGGAATTACATCCGGATCTGAGCGATAGAAGCCTTATTCAAGCTGATATTGATTCCCCGGCTGAACAGGCTGCGGAAAAATCAGGATTCTGACCTCAGGGCCTGAAGGCCCGACTCCATCAACGACTTACCCCCGGCATAAATGCCGGGGTCTACCCAGAACCGAAGTCTTTCCCCGCCGTGAAGCCGGGGGCGTCTGGCGCTACCACACGGCGAGGACGCCAGCCGACCCCAACCCGCGAGGAAGCCGACCCCCGCCCGCGAGGAAGCCGGCGTTACGACACTATGGTCATTCGTGGCCTAGAAGCTATAGCGCAGGCTGAACTGCAGGACGCGGGGCTTCGATGAGGTGCTGGTGAAGTTGCCGAACTGGGTGTTGTTGACCAGCGTGTTGTTGCCGACGTTTTGCAAGCTGCCGACGTCGAAGCGGACGCTGTTGGTGACGTTAAAAGCTTCGACGGCGAGGGCGAGGGTCTGTTCGCGGTAGAGGCGCCATGATTTTGAGACGCCGGTGTCAACGTCGAAGGTGCCGGGGCCGCGGACGTTGTTGCGCTGACCGGATTCTCCCGGGTAGGCAAAGCGGAATTGCGCGAGGGCGCTGACCGGGTCTTTGAAGACGTTAGGACAGCCCTGGGGACAGTTATCGTTCACCAGGTTGTAGCTGCCGGTCTGGGGCTTGGTGCCATTGAGTATTGCCGAAGAGGTGAGTTGCCAGTTAGTGGGCCAGAAGCCGAGTCCGGGGGCGATGGTGAAGGGAAAACCGCTGGTCCAATGGCCGAGGCCGGAGAGCTGCCAGCCGCCGACGAGGTTATCGACGATGGCGTTTTGATTGAGCCAGCGACGGCCTCTGCCGAAGGGAAGCTGATAGACAAAGTTGGCATTGATCTGATGGCGGGTATCGAAATCAGAGGGGGCGTAGAGCTGTTTGGGGTCCCAGGAGTTGATGATCTGGCTGCTGTATCCGAAGGTGGTGAATTCGTTGATGCGTTCGGGGTTGGAGCCGGCATCCTCGGACCGCGACAGGGTGTAGTTGAATTGGAATTGCAGGGCGCCGGATTGGCGGCGGAGCATGAACTGGGCGGCGTTGTAGCTGCTGTTGCCGATGGTGGCCTGGGCGTAGAGCGAGGAGAACTGGGAGTCGAAGTAGCCGTATTGCCCGAGGGTGGAGCAGGCGGGCGCGCACTGTACGTCCGCGTTGAAAAGGGCGCTGGTTTCATTGCCTATGTTGCAGGAGTACATGTCGTACATGGCCTGGGTAGCGGTGGGAGTGCCGGTGAAGGAGGCGGCGCCGGGGGCGCAGCCGAAGCTGAGTCCGCCGCCGCTCGCATAGAATCCGGCGGGGGCGTTGGGAAAGAGATTTTGCCAATAGGGGATGTTTTTGATTTGGGAGAGCGGGGTTTTTGCGTTGTAGGCTTGCGCGAACATGGTGGCTGCCTGGAAGTAGGTCATGCCGGAGGCTTT
>JBDTLH010000137.1:0-6537 GCA_039934875.1 Acidobacteriaceae bacterium
CGACCGGAGACCGAAACTGTAGTCGCGGAAGGCGCAGCGATGCACGCCATCCTCTCACCCTCGGCTTCGCCCCACGCTTCCGTTATGAGAAGTACCGCACCGAGTTTACGGATCCCGAGCACCAGGGACACGTTGTTCTCGACGAGACGCCGATTGGCAATCTCGCAGAGATCGAAGGCCCCGCGGATTGGATCGACCACGTCGCGCAGCACCTGGGTGTCAGCGAGGCCGAATACATCACCAAGAGCTACTCCGGACTTTTCGCGGACTGGCGGCTGGCCGCCGGCAGTCCCGCTACCGATATGACCTGGGAAAATACTGGAACCCGGCGAGCGTAGCTGACGTATCATCCTGCCATGGCCCCTGTTGATACCGGTACTAAAAAGATGAAATTCGACTTCGCAAGGCGCGCCAGTCTGCGGGGGAGCGCTCTTCCCCCGCTGGCGCTGGGCATCACCATACTGCTGGTCGGGCTCAAGTTCATCCTGCACATCGCGACCAACTGGAACTACGGATACTTCCGTGACGAGCTCTATTACATGGAGTGCGGACGCCATCTGGCGCCGGGCTATGCCGACATGGCGCCGTTCACCCCGCTCATGGCGAAGATCGGGTTGCTGCTCGGAGGTTCCATCACTGCCATCCGGCTGCCCGCCGACGTCGCCGGTGCGCTCATGGTCCTGCTCACGATTCTGATCGCGCGCGAATTGGGAGGAGGTAAGTTCGCGCAGGGTCTCGCCGGACTTTGCGTCTTGCTAGCTCCCGGCCTGCTGGTGATGGATGATTTTCTCACCACCAACTGTTGGGAGCCGGTCTTCTGGATGGGCTGCATATGGATGCTGGCGCGCATCGTCCGCACCGGCGACTCGCGCCAGTGGATTTGGTTCGGTGTCTTCGGCGGCTTGGGCATCGAAAATAAACACTCCGCGCTCTTCTTCCTCATCGCGGTATTAGCGGGAGTGCTGCTCACGCCTTTGCGCCGGGAGTTCAAGACCAAGTGGCTGTGGTACGGAGTCGGCATTATCTTCCTGCTCTGTCTGCCGAATTTGATCTGGCAGATACAGCACAATTTCGCCACCTACGAACTGCTGCGCAATGTCCAGAAGACGCACAAGAATATCGTGCTCGGACCGGGCGCTTACTTCGCGCAGCAGGTGCTAACTATGGGCCCGCTCTCGTTCGTGGTATGGGGCGTGGGCCTGGTTTGCTGCTTCCTTCGCCCGCGCTGGCGCGTATTGGGCTGGACCTATGTCGCTCTGTTCGTGATCATGGTGGCGCTGAAGGGCAAGAACTATTATTTCTTTCCCATCGCTCCCATGGTCATGGCGGCGGGCGCGGTGGTGTGGGAGAAATGGAGCGCAGCGCGAAGCTGGGGACGCTGGGCGCGTCCGGCGTACATCGTGTTGCTGGTGGCCGCGTCGCTGATATTCGCGCCACTTTTCCTGCCCATCTTGCCGCCCGCGCGTTTTATCGCCTATGAACATGCACTCCATTTCGAACCTCCTAAGAGCGAGGTGGAGAGTGCGGGCCCGCTGCCGCAGTATTTCGGCGATCAGTTCGGGTGGGAGGGCCTGGTGGCGGAGGTGGCGCGCGACTACGACTCATTGCCGCCTGAGGAGCGGGCGAAGACCAGTATCCGTACCGGCAACTACGGAGAGGCCGGCGCAGTCAACGAATTCGGCGGCAGATACGGCCTGCCCAAGGCGATCACCGGCCACCAAAATTATTTCTTCTGGGGACCGCCTAAGCCGCCGATAGGAGTGGTCGGCACGAACCTGATTGTCTTGCAAGATGATCAAGAGAGCTTGGAGCGCTTCTGCGATTCCGTCAGCGTGATCAGCGTCCACCATGACGAGTGGGGCATGGCAGAGGAAAACGGCCCCATCTACTACTGCAAGGGACTCAAATATTCAATCCAGGAGCTGTGGCCGCGCATGAAGCACTGGAACTAGGACGCCGACCCTCCACTAGGCTTGCCCTGCAATAATCGTCGCCCTCACGTCGCCCGAGGCTGTGAACACGGCGATATCCGCGTCTGCGCCCGATTCGAAGCGTCCTTTGTTGGGCAAGCGCAAGAGTTCCGCCGGATTTCGCGTTGCCAGCTCCACCGCTCGGGCAAGCGGCCACGCTGCACCACCGAACTCCACCACATTCCGCACCGCGCGATCCAGCGTAAGCACGCTTCCCGCCAGCTTGCCCTCATATTCACAACGGTCGCCGTTGACGTCAACCTCGAAGCTTCCCAGCCTATAACGCCCGTCGGGCATTCCCGTCGCGGAGATCGCATCGCTGATCAGAATCGCCCGCTTATCCCCCTTCATCTTCAAAAAGAGACGCACGATATCAGGATGCACGTGGACTCCGTCGGCGATGATGTCGGCAAAGAGCGTGTCGCATGTGAGCGCCGCCCCGAGAACTCCCGGATCGCGATGATCGAGCGGGCGCATGGCATTGAAAGTGTGCGTCGCTGTCTTTGCCCCCGCCTTGATTCCCGCCCACGCCTGCTCATAATTGGCATCGCTGTGTCCCAGGCTCACGATTACCCCGCGCCCGACTGCATGTGCGATGAACTTCTGCGCGTCGGGCAGCTCGGGGGCGAAGGTCATCATGCGCATGGTGCCGTTCGCAGCGTTGAAGAAGCGATCGAAGAGCTGCACGTCGGCGGCTTGCAGAAAATCCGGCGGATGCACTCCTCGCTTGGCATGGCTGATGAATGGTCCTTCCAGGTGAATACCGAGAGGACGCGCCCGACCCGCTTCGGCCTCGCGCCGCCTCACCTCTTTGCCCAGGCGCTCCACAGAATCTAGGATTACGTCGCTAGCCGCCGTCACCGTGGTTGGAAGATATGACGTCACTCCGTGCTGCGCGATAAAGCGCTCGAAATGTGCCAGTTCTGTCGCGCTGGCATGCATTACATCGAAGCCGGCCCCGCCGTGAATATGTATATCAATCAACCCTGGCGCGAGTATGCACCCGGGATACTCAAGGTGCCGGGAAGGAAGTTCGCGCTCCGAGCGCGAGGTCAGCTCGATAATTTTGCCATCTTCGACCACAAGTATGGGGTTTTGCAGCAGTCCGGTGGGAGTAATGGCTATGTCGGCGGTAACGGCAATCATCGCCTCAATTGTAGAGGGTGCTGTGCAGAGATACTGGAGCCGCCGCAAAAGTTAACAGTTCACAGTGAACGCTTCACCCGCGACAGCGGGGCGTAAACTGTGAACCGTAAACTGTGGACCCCTAAACTTCTGTGTTTGCCCAGCTCAGTGGCAGCCGTTCGCCAAAAAACCGTGCTCGCTCCCGCTCTCATCGATGTAGCCGCCGGTCAACACGTTCTTCGCGTTGTATCCCACCGGGATCGTGCTCTGTGAACCATCAGGGAAGCTCGCGTCTTTATATACGCCCTTGTCATATATGAATCCGTGTCCCTGGCCGCCCTTGAAATAGTTGCCGATTACCGCGCCGCCGGGTGCGATACCGAGCGCCGAGGTACTGTCTGCGCCGGGGACGTTAAGGTCGCTAAATTTGCCATTGACCAGGAGGAAGCCGTGGTTCACTCCATGGCCGTCCTGAAAAACGCCCGAGATCTGTCCCTTGTTGTTGATTCCCGTCGCCCCCGTACTGGTCGCGCCCGGATGGTCGATCGCCACCATCCTGGTCCCATACCGGACGAAGCCATGCGCGTTGCCCATCTGATCGTAATACTGGCCTACGGTGATGCTCGAATCGTTGGTTGCCGATGCAATCGTCGCCTGCGCGCCGGGGAAATCGAAGACCGTCAGGTAACGCCCATTCAGCAGAAAGCCACGCTGCCGTTGCAGCCGCGCGTCGAGGTAATCTCCGGCCACCGTATCATTGTTGTTGATCCCCCGCACCTCGGTCTGCAGCGCGCCGGTCACTGCGATATCGTGCCGTGCCCCGTCAAACAAAAATGAGCGGTACTGGCCCTGATAGCTGTAGGTTCCCACCATATGGTTCTGGTTATTGATTCCGTTAAGATTGGTAAAATCGGCATTGGGAATGGAGTAATCGTGGAAGCTGCAGACCGCAATCTGTTGTGCGGACGCAGCCACGGGGCTGAGGACTAGGGTGGCGCTGACGGCGATGGCTGCAAGTGCGATTTTAACGATGCTCACTGGGGAACCTCTAAATTTCATTGTCGTGCTATTAACCAATTACTAAGCACTTGGAGTGCCATTTCGGGAAAACGATGCATTCCCTCGTACATTGTTTAAAAACGGTCCCATCCCTGTGGAAATTGTAAGTTGATGAAACCATAATGTGAGTACTTCGATGCCAATATGTAATCCTGAGTGTCTCGTTCAGATTGATGACTTGCCCAAAGTTATGATGGTGTAATGCGGATTTTGACGGCGGCGCAGATGCGCGAAATTGACCGGCGCACCATTAATGGTGGCTTCTCCACCGCATTGCAACTGCTGGAATCAGCCGGCACCGCAGTCTGCCAATCTGTCCTTGAGCTTTATCCATCCGCGCAGCGCGTCGCTGTGGTGTGCGGCAAAGGTAACAACGGCGCGGACGGCATGGTCGCGGCGCGGCTGCTGACACAACACGGCAAATATGTGACGGTACTGTTGTGTGCATCACTTGCGGAGCTATCGCATGATGCATCCGAAACCTACGAGCGCATAAATCAGGCGGGAAGCTGCCGCATCCACCTGATCGAGAGCGAAGCCGGGCTGCTTGAGCCCGAGACCACCGCCGCGCTGGCCCATGCCGACGTGGTGCTGGATGCACTGCTGGGAACAGGGACAAAATTCCCGGTGCGCGGCTTTTATTGCTCGGTGATTGCCGCGCTCCAGCAGCTTTCCGCTCCGATTGTGGCGGTCGATCTGCCCTCTGGCGCCGATGCTGATGCGCAAATAGACGATGAGCAGGTACATGCCTCCGCAGTCGTGACCTTCACCGCTCCCAAGCGCTGGCACGCATGGTCCTCCGCCTCCGACCTGCCTACGGCAATCGCCGCGATCGGCACGCCCGATTCTCTGGTCGAAGAGGTCGCGGGAAGCGAGCCGCGGCTCTTTACCGCCCACGACCTGCCGCGAGATTTCTTTCGCCGCCCCGCCGACTCCAATAAAGGCAAATTTGGTCATGCGCTAATCGTGGCGGGATCGTTGGGCAAAGCCGGCGCTCCCGCCATGGCGGCCTTGGCGGCGCTGCGCAGCGGGGCGGGATTGGTAACTGTGGCATGTCCCGGCGCCGTGCTCCCAATCGTAGCCGCTTTCGCCCCGGAGATCATGACCGAGCCGCTATCCGGACCGGGTAGAGACGGGGAGTATGTCACCGAGCGCTCCCTCGAAGCTATCCGCAAACTCGCTGAGCATAAATCTGTCCTCGCCGTGGGACCAGGCTTGGGACGCGCCCCTGAAACCGCGGCATTGGTTCACGCGCTCATCGCTGAGATTGATATTCCCATCGTGCTCGACGCCGACGCCCTCAACGCCTTTGCAAACCACTCCGACCTGCTGAAACAGCATCGCTCGCAAATGCTGGTTCTTACTCCTCATCCCGGAGAGATGTCGCGCCTCACCGGTCTCAGTATTCACGCCGTTCAGGCAGACCGCTCCGGCGTTGCCAGCCGCTTCGCCCGCGAGCACAACTGCATCGTCGTGCTCAAAGGATGGCGCACCGTAATCGCCTTTCCCAATGGCGCGCTCTGCATCAATCCCACTGGTAATCCCGGTATGGCGAAGGGCGGCACCGGCGACGCGCTTACGGGAATGATGGCCGCGATGCTGGGGCAGCACCCCAGTGACTCCCGCAGCGCCGTCCTGACAACCGTCTATCTTCACGGACTGGCGGGCGATCTTGCACTTCCCCTATTCGGCGTTCAGGGAATGCTCGCGACCGACCTGATCTCTGCGATTCCACAGGCGATAATATCGATGCAGCAGCAGAAGGGCCGCATCACCTGGCTGCACCGGACCGCCACCTCATGAAGTCCAGGCAGGTGCGGCAATCCGTCTTCATCACTCGCTCTCCCGAAGAGACGATTGCCTTAGGAACAAAGCTTGCCCCGCTGCTTCAACCTCCGCTCCTGGTACTCTTGCGCGGAGACCTGGGCGCGGGCAAGACCACTCTGGTCAAAGGTATCGCCCAGGGATTCGCCGCCGCCGCGCAGGACGAGGTCACCAGCCCCACCTTCACTCTGGTGCATGAATATCGCGGCCCGATCGTGACCGTCTATCACCTCGACGTCTATCGCATTGAAAGCGAGCGCGAACTCGAAACCATCGCCATCGACGACCTGCGCACTGCCAACGCGCTTCTACTTATCGAGTGGGGTGAAAAATTTTCCTCCTTGCGCCAGGCCGCTGACGCAGAGATCGTAATCGAGCGGCTTTCGGACGACCAGCGCCAGGTGAGCATAGGCCGCGGCCATTCACCCTAGGAACCATCTAATCCTCTAAGATCGCGACGGCTCCGCGCCGAAAACATATCAGATCGAGCTTTTTTGATCGATTTCGATCATTTTTATGCCATTTTCCACCCCATTTTTCGCGGTTTTCCAAGGCCTTA